>NZ_JARBXM010000002.1 GCF_028890305.1 Candidatus Methanosphaera massiliense | reverse complement strand
GGGTCACATCTGATCTCGTCTCGATCTCAGTAATAAAGTCTATCCACGTTTTGTTTGGTACTATAGATGGTAAGTCTATGGGAATTTCAGAAAGTTGCCGGCCTTTCAAATATATTATTTAAATAAACAACTATTTCTATTCAAATCTTAGTATTATAAAGTTCTATTTTTACAAAATTAATTGTTTAAAAGCAGTATTGTTTTTCTTGTTTTATTAATAACAGTTTTTTATGTGGATTATTAGAATTGTTTAATAATCTATTATTATAAATATGTTATTATATCTATTTTAGAATAATTTTTGGAGGATATATAAATGTTATATTTTGTAGGTCTTGGATTGTTTAGTGAAGATGATATTTCATATAAAGGATTTAAAGCTTTGCAGTCTGTTGATTGTATTTATGCTGAGTTTTATACTGCTAAGTTAATGGGCGGTAATATTGATAATTTGATTGATAAACTTGATGTTCCTTTCATTACTTTAAAACGTGAGGATGTTGAGGATTGTAATGTTATTATTAATGAGGCTATGACTAAGGATATTGCTTTTGTCACTGCTGGAGATTCTTTAATGGCTACTACTCATACTGAGTTGTATGTTGAAGCTGTTAATAAGGGTATTGAGACTCGTATTATTCATGGTAGTAGTATTTTTTCTGCTGCTCCAGGTCTTGCTGGTCTTCAAGCTTATAAGTTTGGTAAGACTACTACTGTTCCTTTTCCTGATGAGAATTTCTTCCCTCATTCACCATATGATGCTATCAAATTAAATTCTAGTATTGGTTTACATACTTTAGTATTGTTAGATATTCAGGCTCATAAGGATAGGTATATGACTATTAATGAGGCTATTGATTATTTACGTAAGGTTGAGTCTGAGCGTGGGGAGCATGTTTTTGATGATGATTGTATAGTTATTGGTATTGCTCAGGCTGGTAGTGATCATCCTATTGTTAAGGGTGGTAGGGTTGCTGATGTTGCTGATTTTGACTTTGGTAATCCTTTACACTGTATGATTGTTCCTGGTGATTTACATTTTCTTGAAGCTGAGGCTTTAGTTACACTTGCTGATGTTGATGAGGATTTACTTAAAGATTTTTTATGATTAATTAGTATTGCAAATATTTTATATAATGCTGATTTACATATATTAATATTAGATATTAAAAAAAATTATTTTTGGAATGTGATACTTTAGATAGAAATAAGCGTTCTAAATAAAATCTTATTAAGTAAATAGAAGTGTTTTAAGTGAACTACTCTGATGATAATTCCGTAGACTTTATTAAGGGTACTCATATTAATCATGATATGTATAAGGATATTCAGTTTATTCATGATAAGAAAACATGTTTTTATGAAGTAATTTGTACAAAATATGATAATTCAGAATGTCATGTTTATATTGGATATGACGGTGCGGCTGCTCGTCGGACTTATAATCGTATCATTGCATCTGCTAATGATAGTAAGTAGTACTCTATTTATCATTTTTTTTAATATTATAATACACGTATTTTTTTATTTTTTTTATTTTTTGAAAATTAGTTTTTTTGGTGGGAGGGGAGGTTATGTTTGTTTTTTTAGTATAATTGTGTGTATTTAAGCAGATAGTCTTGGTAGTTTTTATCTAGCAGTCTGTGTAGTGTCATGAGTTCTGGGTTTGTTGCTGCTTTTTGTTCTGTTAGGTTTCTTAGTGTTTTGTTTTTCATGTTTTCTTGTATTTCTTTTATTGTGAATTCTATTTGTTTTATGTTTTCTTGTTCTAGGTCGTCTGTTAGTTGATATTCATTGCCAGGGTATATGTTTGTACTTGTCATTAAGTTGTTATTTTTTGCTTCGTATACTGCTCTACTTGTGTCAAAGATATCTATTCCTATGTATGCTAAAATAGGTGTGATTTGTGTTGTTGCAAATGGGAAGTATAGTGTTGTGTTTGGGTTTATATTTTCTCTTGTTTGGATTATTATGTCTAGTAGACTTTCAGGATTTCTTTGTAGTTCATCTGTATTTGCAAATGCTAGTGTTGTGTATCCTAGTTTTTCTAGTTCTTGTGCACATTTTATTCTTAGTTGGGGGTATTGGGCTCCTTGAATTACTGCTACTTTGTTTTTTTCCTGGTTTTCTGCTGATTGTATTGTTTGTTCAACGTATTCTTCTGCTATTTCTTCTTGTATTTTGAATGGTGTTGGTATGTTTTTTATTGTTTCTACTGTCTTGTAATCTATTAGTGTTGGTGTGTCTTTGTTGTTCCATTGTCCTAGTCGTGATGGTCCATCATGTGCTTTTATTTTTAACATTCTTTTATTTACTCCTTATACTCTTTTTGAGGTTTTTGTGTTTTATTATTATATTGTATTTTTTTTGTTATATTTTTTATTTTCATTATATTTGTGTCATCTTTTAGATTACACAAGCCATTTTTTATGATACCTTTATATACTAATTTCAAATAACATATTAATAGAAATTTATTTAGAGTGTTCAGTTTGTAAATTTCTACAAGTTAACTATTAAAAATTTATCAAGATTGACAGATAGGTGAGTCAATCAAAAAAACCATCTGAAATATTTTTAGATGTAAAATATTAAATTAAATATTATAAATTAATATTTATTTATTGTGTATTTTATCAATGGAGTGAAAAAATGACATTATTAAACGAAAGTGAATACTTAGTAACTGAAAAAGATCTAGACCCAGCTTTCAAAGAAGCTATAATGGTAAATGGATCAGAAACTTTAGCTGTATGTTATCAATGTGGTACCTGTTCAGGTGCATGTCCTTCAGGAAGAAGAACACCTTACATGATAAGAAGATTAGTAAGAAAAGCATTAATGGGTTACAAAGACGTAATTGCAGATGACGCAATTTGGATGTGTACAACCTGTTACGAATGTCAAGAAAGATGTCCTCGTGATGTAAAAATCGTAGAAATCGTAAAAGCAATCAGAAACGTTGCTGCACACGAAGGTTACATGGCAACAGCACACAAAAAAACTGGTTCTTTCGTAGCAAAAACTGGTCACGCTGTACCTATTAACGATAAAACAAAAGCATTAAGAAAAGAAATTGGTCTTAGTGAATTACCAGCAACAACTCACTCAGATGCAGCTGCATTAGAAGAAGTACAAACATTAATCAAAGCAACTGGATTCGATGAATTAATCGGATATGACTGGGAAGCTGGCGACTTAAAAGAATAGGATTGTAATTAATAATAGGAGGATAAAAACATGGCATATGCTTACTTTTTAGGATGTATAATGAACAACAGATACCCAGGTATCGAAAAATCAACCAGAGTATTAATGGACAAATTAGGTGTAGAGTTACAAGAAATGGAAGGAGCTTCCTGTTGTCCTGCACCAGGTGTATTCGGTTCATTTGATAAAGAAACATGGGCAACAATTGCAGCAAGAAACTTAACAATTGCAGAAGATATGGGTTCCCAAGTATTAACAGAATGTAACGGATGTTTCGGTTCACTTCACGAAGCAAACTTATTATTAAAAGAAGATGAAGATTTCAAAAACAAAGTAAACAATTCCTTATCTGAAATCAACAGAGAATACAAAGGTACAACAGAAGTAAGACACTTCGCAGAAGTATTATACAATGATGTAGGATTAGATAAAATATCTGAAATCTTCGAAAAAGATTTAAACTTAAACGTTGCTGTACACTACGGATGCCACTTCTTAAAACCTAGTGATGAATTACAAATAGACAACCCTAAAAATCCAAAAATCTTAGATGAACTTGTAGAAATCACAGGTGCTAAATCAGTACCATACAAAGACAAAATGATGTGCTGTGGAGCAGGTGGAGGACTCAGAGCAAGAGATTTAGAAGTAACAACCAGTTTCACCCATGAAAAATTAGAAAACATGAAAGCAGCTGGCGTAGATGCTATTATAAACGTATGTCCTTTCTGTCACATGCAGTTTGATGTAGGACAAAAAGAAGTAAACGAACAATACGGAACAGACTTCGCAATCCCTGTATTACACTTAGCTCAATTATACGGATTAGCAATGGGATTATCTCCAGAAGAGTTAACACTTGATAAACAAGTAGTTGACCCTACAGAGTTAGTTAAAAAAATGAACACACCTAGAGAAGAAGCTGAAGCTGAATAAGTGTTCACAAACATATAACTTAAAGTTAAATTTTCTCACCCCCATCTTTTTTTTTAATAAAATTTTTAATTATCTTAATTTACACACAAATAAATTCCATTCTTATTTCCTATAATTATCAATATATTTATTAGATTAAAGGGAATAACATAATTATATAATAGAAATGAAAAAACATAAAAAAATAAAATAAAAATATTAAAGATAATAAAATTTACATTATAAGGAGATGGAATACCATGCAGAATTTTATTGTAGAGCTTGTAGGAGTATTCACAACAAAAGATTTACCTGAAGATTATGAGAAATTCGTAGAATATAAAGCAACAATAGATAAGAAAGAAGTACAGGAAAAAACTCCTATAGCTATCATGAAAGTTAAAGATACTACTAGTTATCATGTATTATTCCTAGATGAATATGATTCATTAGAACAAATAGATCAGGAATTAGAAGAAAAATTAGATGGTCAAATATATAATTACACAATACGTAACATATTACAGGGGCATATGAATGGTTAATGATATGAAAGATCCATTATATTTAAGATGGGGTGTTCTTGATCATCTTCTTAAAGAACTTAAAAAGAAGTATGAGGATATTCCAAAAGAAATGATTAGAGATTTACAATATGCTAGGGCATTAACAAACTTTTACCTAGAAGACCCAACAGAACCAGATAGAGCTAAGGAGATAGGACGTATTGATTCATTATTAAATACAGTTGAAAGAAATCTATTAGCTTTAGCTAGTAATGAAGGAGAAGAATACGTAAAAGAGTGGGAACAAAAATTATTAGAAGCATCACAGGGTAAAGAAGTATTCAAGTCAGTGAATATTCAGTCAAAGTTTATACCAGGTATGCCTGCAAACTTTGATTTTATCAGATTTAATTTCAGGGAACCTATCCAGGAAGAAAGGTTTATTGAAATCTGTGAGTATGAGAATGTTATCATAGAATTTGATGATAATGATACTTCTGTATTTGTATTTGGTGAAAAACCTAATATTAAAAGTGCTCTAAAAGAAATGAGTCCATTCTTTTCTGAACAGTTACAAGAAGCTTAGGCTTCTTCTTTTTTTTTTATTTTCTAATATATTGATAAATATACATATATTCATATACAAGTAGTATGTATACCCTAATAGAGAATTTAATCATGATTATTTTTTGTTTATAATTGTAACACGGGGAGAATATTATGACAAATGATGATATAAATCAAAAAGTTGATAGAGATAAGATAATTATTCAAACTAGTGTGATAGGTATTCTGGCAAATATATTATTAGCAGTATTCAAAGCATTTGCAGGTATAATGTCTAATTCTATTGCAGTAACCCTTGATGCTGTAAATAATTTATCTGATGCTTTATCATCTGTAATTACTATTATTGGAAATAAGTTAGGATCTAAAGCTCCAGATAAGAATCATCCACTAGGTTATGGAAGAATAGAATATCTAAGTGCTATGATTGTAGCAGGAATTGTACTTTATGCAGGTATTACTTCAATTATTGAATCAGTTAAGAAGATTATCAATCCTGCAACACCCGAATACACAAGTATTACATTATTAATCCTTGCAGTGGCAATTATTGTAAAACTAGTGCTTGGGTCATATGTGAAAAAGAGGGGTGAGATTGCTAATTCTGGAGCATTAATAGCATCAGGAGCAGATGCAACTTTCGATGCAGTTTTATCTTTATCAGTACTATTATCAGCACTTCTATACATATTCACAGGCATCTCATTAGAAGCATACGTAGGTGTTATAATCTCAGCAGTAATTATCAAGGCAGGTATTGATATGATGATAGAAACATTAAATGATATACTAGGAAAACGTGCTGACCCAAAAACTACTGCTCATCTAAAAGAACTTCTAATAGAAGAACCACAAGTAAGGGGAGCTTATGATATATTCATAACAAATTATGGTCCGGATAAAAATTATGCATCAGTACATCTAGAATTACCTGATGTAATGACAGTAGAAGAAGTTGATGAATTAACCCGTAAATTACAGGAAAAAGTCTACCAAGAAATGGGAATAACTCTTATAGGAGTAGGTGTTTACTCATATAACACTAAAAATGATGAAGCAGGAAAAATACATAATACAGTAATGGAAACTGTGATGAATCATGAATGGGTATTACAACTTCATGGATTCTTTGTAGAAGTCGATAAAAAACAGATGCGCTTCGATGTAGTGATGAGTTTTGATATTGACTGGGATGAAGGACTGGATATTCTACAAAAAGAGGTTAATGAACTTTATCCTGATTATGAAGTTCAGATAGTCTCAGATATTGATATATCTGATTAATAACTGTTTTATAAAATGTGTAAAATATATAATTACACAATTCTATTTTTTCTATACTTATACTTTTTTTTATACTAAATAATATTAATATCAAATGAGATATCTACATATAGTTAATTAAATTAAGGAGAATTTTTTACGATGAAAATATTAATAATTACAGATATTCATAGTGCTCCTGATAAAATATTTAGTTATTTAGATGAAAATCCAGTAGACCAAATTATTATAACGGGTGATGTAACAGAATTTGGTCCTGAAGACTATTTTATAGAAACACTTAATAAATTTAGTGAATATGCTCAAGTTCATGCACTACAAGGAAATTGTGATCCGAAAAATGCAAATGAACTACTAGATAAATCTAACATAATCAATATACATGATAATACTTCAAATATTGGAGATATACAAGTAGTTGGTTTTGGTGGATCAAATCCTACACCATTCGATACACCAAATGAATTTAGTGATGAAATATTATACAATGAATTAAGTAAATACAAAGATGTATTGGGTTCAGATTCTTATACTATTTTAGTAACACACGCACCACCACTAAACACAAATGCAGACAAAATAGAATCTGGTGCACATGTAGGAAGTGAAGGTATAAGAAAAATAATTGAAGAAACACAGCCAACACTAAATGTATGTGGACACGTTCACGAATCAATAGGTCAAGACAAAATTGGAGACACTGTAGTAGTAAATCCAGGAGACGCAGCAAATGGACATGCATGCCTCCTAGAATTAACAGATGAAGACATCAAAAATAAAAATGTTAACATAAAGATATTTACTATACAATAAAGAGATGATTAAACTAAAAAGAGGAATTACATGACAAAGTTCAAAGAAGAAGATGTATACATATTTAACAAAGAAAGAGAATGCATGAGTCGAGAAGAATTCAGAGAATTACAACTAAGACGATTAAAAAAAGTAGTACGCTATGCATACGATAACGTACCATTTTATAGAAATCTATACGACAAAAACAATGTATCACCAGATGACATAAAAACATTAGAGGACATACAGCTACTACCATTCATAACAAAAGATGACCTAAGAAATACATATCCCTTCGACCTACAGGCAGCACCAAAAGAAGACTGGGTAGAAGTACACTCAACAAGTGGAACAACAGGAATTCCAACAGTAGCAGCATACACACAAAAAGACCTAGACATATGGGCAGAATGTACAGCAAGAGGACTGGCAAGTGTAGGAGTACATAAAAAAGACATAGTAAACATAGCATACGGTTTTGGATTATTCACAGGAGGACACGGAGCACAATATGGAGCACAGAAAATAGGAGCACTAGCAGTACCCATGTCTTCAGGAAATACAAAAAAACAAATGAACTTCCTCAAAGACTTCCCAGCAGACTTCCTATGTTGCACACCATCATATGCATTATACATAGCAGAATCATTTGAAAGAGCAGGAATAGACCCAAAAACAGTACCTATTAAGGGAGGAGTATTTGGAGCAGAAATGTGGACAGAAGAAATACGTCAGAAATTAGAAGATAAATTTGGAATATCTGCCCAGAACATCTATGGACTAACAGAAGTAATGGGTCCTGGAGTATCAACAGAATGCCATATAAAAGATGGAATGCACATAGCAGAAGACCATTTCTATCCAGAAATAATAGACCCTAACACACTAGAAGTGCTACCAGAAGGAGAAACAGGTGAAATAGTATTCACATCCCTTACAAAAACAGGTATGCCAGTTATCAGATACAGAACAAAAGATATCACATCACTAAACTATGATAAATGTGAATGTGGAAGAACAACTGTTAGAATGAGCAGAATTATCGGACGTAGCGATGACATGCTTAAAGTAAAAGGAGTAATAGTATTCCCTAAACAAATCGAAGAAGTTATCATGGCTATGGATGAACTATCACCAGCATATCAAATCATTGTATCAAGACCAGATACACTAGATGAAATAGAAGTACAAGTAGAAATTGACCAAGCAACATTCTCTGATTCCATGACCAACCTAGAAGAATTCAAATATAAGGTTGGTAAGGAAATCAAAGAAGCAATAGGTATAGGAGTAAAAGTAACTCTAGCAGAACCATACTCAATTCCAAGAAGTGAAGGAAAAGCAAAAAGAGTAATTGATAAAAGAAACTTTAATTAAGAGGTGCATAACATTGCCAATAAAACAAGTATCTGTATTTTTAGAAAATAAGACAGGAAGATTATGGAAAGCATTAAATATTCTTAAATCAAATGATATTGATATAAGAGCATTATCTATTGCTGACACATCGGAATTCGGAATATTAAGAATGATTGTCTCTAATCCTAAAAATGCAAAGGAAGCACTTGAATCTGAAAATTTTGCTGTAAGTCTAGCTGATGTACTAGCTATAGAAGTAGAAGATCAACCTGGAGGACTAGAAGCAGCACTAAACATACTAAATAGTAATAATATCAATGTAGAATACATCTACGCATTCGTGGAAAAGAAAACACAGAAAGCTTTAGTTGTACTAAGAACTGAAGAAAATGAAAGAACCTTAAAAATATTACAAGACAATGGTTTTTCATTAATAGGTCAAGATGAAGCATATACATTATAATAATGTATATCTTCCTTTTTTTAGTTAAATCTGTTAAAAATATAAGTTATAATATAAATTATTTTAGGCTTTAACAGATACTTCCTATTTTTTTAAATTATAGATATAACCAGGTAGATTATATGAAAATTGCATCAGCACAGATGAAAATGGATTCTAGTTTAGAAAAAAATTATAATAAATCTATCAATTTTATAGAAAAAGCATCTTATTTAGGCGCTGATTTAATTTGTTTTCCAGAAATACAGTTAAGTCCTTTTTTCCCACAATATGAAAAAATGGATGTAACAGATTATATACTTGAACTAGACTCTAAATATGTTCAAGGAATACAAGAAGCATGCAGAAAACATGAAATATATACATCACCTAATTTCTATGTTAAAGAAAATAATAAACTCTATGATATGAGCTTGTTAATAGATGACTCAGGTAAGATTATAGGTAAACAGAAAATGGTTCATATTGCTCAATGTAAAAATTTCTATGAACAAACATATTATACTCCCTCAGAGGAAGGATTTAATGTTTTCAATACTAAATTTGGAAAGATTGGTATAGTCGTATGTTTTGATAGACATTACCCTGAAAGTATCAGAACATGTGCATTAAAAGGTGCAGAACTTATTATTATTCCTACAGCTAATATTACGCTAGAACCAGAGGAACTTTATAAATGGGAAATTAATGTTCAAGCATTTCAGAATAGTGTTAATATTGCATGCTGTAACCGTGTTGGTGTTGAAGGTAAGATGGAATTCTCAGGTAAATCAATAGTAAGTGATTATCATGGAAATACTATAGAAATAGCTGATAATACAGAGCAATTATTATTGGCTGATATTAATTTAGATAATGCAACTAAAGTAAGGAAATCTAAATCTTATTTCAGTTTAAGAAATAAGAAATTTTATTTATAATTTTAGATTATTTTTTTCCTTTAATTAATATTTGAATAAGTAAATTATGAACTTTTTTTTAGAAACCAATATTGATAACATATATTAGAATTTTATAGAATTCCAGAATTGGTACGGTGTATTATTAAAACCATTGATTATACTATTTCTGATAAATTGATTACTTAGTTTGCATGATTCTAGTAAATCATGGTTATTGATTAATTGTGATGTTATTGCAGATGAGTATGTGCATCCTGTACCATGAGTATTATTTGATTTGATTAGTTCACCTTTTATTTTATGAACTTCACCGTTTGTGTACAGTATATCATTTCCTTGCATATGTCCACCAGTAATTACAGTGTTGTTTGAATTACTTAATTTTTCTGCAACATTAATCATATCTTCTTCAGTTTCTATTTTTTTATTTGAAATATTCTCTGCTTCATGTATATTTGGTGTGATAATATATGCATTTTTCATAAGATATTTTTTGAAAGTAGTAACATAAGAGTCTCCTGTAAGATTTTTACCAGACTCAGAAATCATAACAGGGTCAACAACAGCTTTCAATTGATATTCCTTAATCTTCTTAGATACTAATTTAATAATATCTCCTGAATATAATACGCCAGTCTTCATAAATTCAATAGGATAAACATCCATAATTTGGTCAATTTCATCTTCAATTAATTGCAAATCTACTTTACCAATATTACTAACACTATAAGGATTCTGAGCAGTGATAGCTGTTACAACACAGGTAGCATAAATACCATGAGCATGAAATGTTTTACAATCAGCAATAATCCCAGCACCACCTGATGGATCTAAACCTGCAATAGTCATAGAACACTTTTTATTCATTTTTTCTGTAGACATTTAATCGTTCACCACCATGATTATTTTCAACTACAATATCAAGACTATTAATATACTTGAAAGTATACGTATTTTTTCCATGTAATAATAATTCACCTAAATCCTGAGGTGTATTAATATCTATAGATAAATAAAATGAATCATAAATATTAGGATTCATAACTAATCTTCTAGCTTCATTCACATGTTTAAAGAAGCTAAACTCACCAAACTGTGGCTTAAAGTTATATTCATTATTAATGTACAATAGATTTGTTCCACCACCTTTAGAGGGTGAAATAATAAAATCATTCTTGTTTTCTAGAATATACTGAATATTTCTTTGTTTAATTAACGGAATATCAGCAGGTAACATTAAAATATTAGCATCAGAATAATTATCTTTAACATAAGAGATACTATCAAGTAATGAATTATTCAGATAGTCACTTTCATGTTCTCTTTCATTTAAACACTTTAAACCAAGAGATTGAGCATATTCAAGAACTTCCTCATCTTTACTTATAACAATTATTTCCTCTACACTACTTCTGATATTAGATACAATATCTTTAAGCATACACTTTAATAATTCCTTTCTTTCAATTTCAGATAGAAATGGTGATAATCTAGTCTTAGAATTACTGAAATTAGAAATAGGTATAATCGTAACTAATTTATACATATATTAACTTTTATCTTATTATAATAAAAATATTTAACTATTAAATAATTATTTAACAATAATTTAATCAGAAAAACGTTTCTCTTTTTTATTTCAACTTAAGAAATAGTCTAATTTTAAAGGCTACTAAATGTTAAGTATAAAATTTTATAATCATTAAAAAACAAATATAGATATAATAAATGAACTAATCAAGATTAAAACTTATTTTATGAAATTTAATTTTTATATTATTTAAAAAAAACAAATTATGGTGAGTAAATGAAGAAATTTAGCGAATGGTTTCATAACATATTAGAGGAAGCTGAATTAATTGATTCAAGATATCCTATTAAAGGAATGAGTGTATGGCTACCAAGAGGTTTTCAAATTAGAAAATATGCACTCAAAGCATTACAGGAATTACTTGATAAAGACCATGAAGAAGTATTATTTCCAATGTTAATACCTGAAAGTGAATTAGCAAAAGAAGCAATACACGTTAAAGGTTTTGAAGATGAAGTATACTGGGTAACAAAAGGTGGAAAAAGAGATCTTAATGAACAACTAGCATTAAGACCTACAAGTGAGACATCAATGTATCCAATGTTTTCATTATGGGTACGTTCACACATGGATTTACCAATAAAAGTATACCAGACAGTAAACACATTCAGATATGAAACAAAACATACAAGACCATTAATAAGAGTTCGTGAAATAACAACATTCAATGAAACTCACACAGTACATGCAACAGAAGAAGAAGCTGAAGAAGAAGTAAAAACTGGAATAGAAATATATAAAACATTCTTTGATGAACTAGGTATACCATACTCCATAAGTAAAAGACCTGAATGGGATAAATTCCCTGGATCAAAATACACAATGGCATTTGACATGATTATGCCTGATGGAAAAACTCTTCAAATAGGAACAGTACATAATTTAGGTACAACCTTTGCTAAAACATTTGACATAGAATTTGAAAATGATGAAGGTGAACATGAATATGCTCATCAAACATGTTATGGATTATCTGATCGTGTGATTGCTGCATTAATAGCTGCCCATGGTGATGAGAAAGGATTACAATTACCTCCAGTAGTAGCACCTGAACAAGTAGTAATTGTACCAATTATATTCAAAGAAAATCAAGATGTAGTACTAAACTTCACTGATAATCTTGAAAAACTATTAAAAAGTAATGGTATCCGTGTAAGACAAGATAAAAGAGATATGAGGCCAGGTAAGAAATATTATGAATGGGAAAAACGTGGAGTTCCATTAAGAATAGAAGTTGGTCCTAGAGATATTGAAAATAAATCTATTGTATTAATAAGAAGAGATACTGGTAATAAAGAATTCATTGATTACGATGAGAACACTATTGCAGATGTTGTTAGAGATACATTAGATAATATTACTGAGGATATGAAAGTATCTGCTAATAAATTCCAAGAAGAAAAAACATATTCCGTTGAAAATCTTGAACAGGTTAAAAAGACTATTAACAAGAAAGGTGGAATTGTTACATTTAATTGGTGTGGAGATACTGACTGTGGTAAGGACATGGAAGAAAAATTCGATATTGACGTATTAGGTACTCAAGAGGCTGATGTATCTGGACCATGTTTAAATTGTGGTAAAGAAGCTCATTATAAGGCTTTAATATCAAAAACATACTAAACCCCTTAATTATTTTTTTAATATTTTTTTTTATAGAATAGAATTTATTTTTTTAGAAAAAGAATCCTTTTTGAAGTTAAATTTAATAAAAAGAGTAAATTAAATAAAAAGAGAGGAGTTAGTGAAAAATTAATAATTTATTCTTCACCTTTTGCTTTTTTTTCTCTGTAGTTTTCTATAGCTGCTTGTAATGCATCAGCTGCTAGGTTGGAACAGTGTAATTTAATTGGTGGTAGTCCGTCTAATTCTTCTGCTACGTCATTTCTTGATATTTTGTATGCTTCATCTATATCCATTCCAATAGCCATTTCTGTAATCAT
Organism: Candidatus Methanosphaera massiliense; assembly: GCF_028890305.1. Classification (NCBI taxonomy): domain Archaea; kingdom Methanobacteriati; phylum Methanobacteriota; class Methanobacteria; order Methanobacteriales; family Methanobacteriaceae; genus Methanosphaera; species Candidatus Methanosphaera massiliense. The sequence continues at coordinate 92,647 of NZ_JARBXM010000002.1, read as the reverse complement.
ACTACTTGTAGCTATTGCTGCTCCACATCCAAATGTACTGAATTTTACATCAGTTAGTTTTTCATCATCATCTACTTTTATGTAGATTGTCATGATATCTCCACAAACTGGATTTCCTACTGTTCCTTCACCATCTGGGTTTTTTATTACACCTGTGTTTCGTGGGTGTGTGTAATGTTCTATAACTTTGTCACTGTATTGCATTTTTATTCACCATCCTTTTTTATTATCCTACTTTTTTAATATCTGTCTAAATCTTCATCTTCTACTGGTTTTTCAAACCTATCTCCTATGTATTTGTCTTCTTCGTTATCCCATAGTGGTGATAGGTCTCTTAGATAATCTACTACTTTTTTAATTGATGCTACTATGTAGTCTACATCGTCGATTGAGTTTTCTGGTCCTATGGATAATCTTAGTGAACCGTGAGATAATGCTGGTTTTATTCCTAATGCTGCTAATACGTGTGATCCTTTAAGATCATGGGTTGAACATGCTGATCCAGTTGCTCCGTCTATTCCTTCGTTATCTAATCTTAAAATTAGTGATTCTCCTTCTACTCCTGAGAATCTGAAGTGTACGTTGTTTGGTAATCTGTGTTCTAGGCTACCATTTACGTATGAGTCTTTAATGTTTGCTAATACTTTTTCTATTAATGCATCTCTGATTTCTTGGTTGTGTTTCATGTGTTCTTCTAATCTTTCATTAGCAAGTTCTGCTGCTTTACCGAATCCTACAATTCCAGGTATGTTTTCAGTTCCTGATCTTAGTCCGTTTTCTTGTCCTCCACCGTGCATGAATACTTCAAGTCTTATTCCTTTTTTGATGTATACTGCTCCTACACCTTTTGGACCGTTTATTTTGTGGCTTGATAATGATAATAGGTCTATGTTTTGTTCTTTTACGTCTACTGGTATTTTACCTGCACTTTGTACTGCATCAGTGTGGAATGGTATGTTGTGTTCTCTTGCTATTTCTCCTATTTCTTTTATTGGCTGGATTGTACCTACTTCGTTGTTAGCGTGCATGATTGTAATTAAGATGGTGCTGTCTTTTATTGCATTTTTTAAGTCGTCTAGACTTATTAGTCCATCTTCGTCTACTGGTAAGTATGTTACTTCAAATCCGAATTTTTCTAGGAATTCACATGTTTTTAGTACTGCTGGGTGTTCTATTGCAGAAGTTATGATGTGGTTTCTAGGGTTTTCCTCTGTTGATTTTTGTATTTCTTTTAATGCTATTCCTTTAATGACCATGTTATCTGATTCTGTTCCTCCACTTGTGAAGGTTATTTCACTTGGATCTGCATTGATTAGGTCTGCTACTTGCTTTCTTGCTTTTTCAAGTACTTCTTTTGCGTCTACTCCTAATCTGTATAATGTTGATGCGTTTCCAAATCTTTCGTTAAAGAATGGTAACATTTCTTTTAGTACTTCTTCATCTACTGGTGAAGTTGCTGAGTTATCCATGTATATTAATTCATGTGCCATTTTTATTTTCTCCCGATTTATTTTTTTTAATAATGATTTTTATAATAAAATTCTTTCACATTGTTATTTATTTCACATTGTTATATTTCATATTAATACTATTTAAAGCTATTCTTATAATTCCTAAATTGAAACATATTAATAATACTAAAAATATAACTATTGTTATAATATTATTATAAATAATTCGATTGAAAAAATCGGGCAATAAAACAGACAAATTGATTATAAAAATAGACAAAAATTATTTTTAATAGAAGACTAACATAGTTTACTTTAAATTAAACAAAACACAAAAATAATATAATTAATATAATAATATTAATCGGGCAATAAAACAAATAATATCGGGCAACAATAAAAAAAACAAATTAATTTTTCAATAAAAAAAAATAATATAGTTTATTTTAAATTTGTTTATTTTAGTAAATCAAGGAGCTATTAAAGAATGCTAAAAAGAAAATACATTGATTTAATAATAGTAATTATTGTAGTCCTTGCAGTAGTATCCTATACATATACATCATTCTACTCAGATGATGATACAGTATCAATAGGATACTTACCTTCAGATCACGATGCAGCATTATTTGTAGCAAATGCTTCAGGCATGTATAGAGATGCAGGGTTAAATGTAGAACTACATGAATATAATAATGGTGGAGATTTAATAAGTGCAATGACAAGCGGGACAGTTGATGTAGGATATGTGGGAGTAACACCCGTATTATCATCCATATCAAAAGACGTACCTATAAAAATCGTTGCAGGAGCTCAATTAGAAGGTAGTGGATTAGTAACTAATGAACCTGATGTTACATCAATTGAAGATTTAAAAGGAAAGTCAATAGCTACACCAGGTCAATCTTCAATACAATACATGTTACTACAATACGACTTAAAAAAACATGACATGACAATGTCAGATATAACAAGTCCAAGTATGAAAGTAGCATCCATGAATGATGCATTAAAAACTGGAAGTATTGATGCAATGTTAACATATGAACCATATATGTCAATTGCTGAAAAACAAAATAATATGACAGTTGTAGATACATCTCATGAGATATTAGAAAATCATCCATGTTGTGCAGTAGTAGTTACTGATAAATTCGCAAATAGACATCCCGATAAAGTTAAAAAAATAGCAGAAATACATAAAAATGCTACAGAAAAACTAGAAAATGATCCATACGGATGTGTAAAGTATTTACCACGTAACATTGTAGCTAATGAAACCTTAGAAGGACAAATATTAGCTAACATGAGCTGGGTATCTGACTTAAATGATACATACAAACAAGATGTAAGAGATTTCATAAGTACAGAAAAAGATTTAGGAGTGTTAAATCAAACATTTAGTGATGAAAAATTATTCTACACTGCATAATCATTAAAAATCAATAAAAAGGGATAAAATGACAGAAGAAAGAAAATATTATATGGGACTAGATAAGTTAATTTTACCTATTCTTATCGTAATAGTATGGTATATATTAGCTGATGTATTAACTGTATTACCATCATATATGTTTCCAGGACCTGTAGAAGTAGTTAATTCCTTCATAAAATTATGGAGTACAGGTGAATTATTCACTGATGTATGGGATACATTATACAAAGTTATTATAGGTATGGTTTTTGCATCAGTAGTTGGAGTATTATTAGGAATAATTATGGGATGGTCTGAAAGATTAGAAAGATTATCTAATTTAGTTATAAGTATATTAAGACCAATACCACCAATGGCATGGATTCCATTCTCCATATTATGGTTTGGAATAGGAATAGCACCAGCAGTATTCATCATATTCATGGGATGTGTATTTCCAATACTAGTATATACAGTAGATGGTGTTCACAGAACTAAAAGAGTATTAATTGAAGCAGCTATGTCTTTTGGTGCTTCCAACAGTCAAATGTTAAGAGAAGTAATAATACCTTCAACAGTACCTTACATAGTCTCAGGACTAAAAGTAGCGGTAGGTATAGCATTAATGTGTACAATTTCTGGTGAAATGATTGGTTCAAGTTCTGGTATAGGTTATATGATTTTAACATCAACAAATATATTTGATACTGGTTCAACAGTAGTAGGTATGTTATTAATAGGATTTATTGGAATAGTATTTGATTTCATATTTACAAAAATACAAGAACAAATATTCTGGTAAGGTGACTATATGACATTTGAGATAGAAAACGTATCAAAAAGATTCATTAACAATGAAAATGAAGAGGTTACAGCATTAAAAAACATTAACCTAACTCTTGAAACAGGTAAATTTGTATGTTTCATAGGTCCATCTGGTTGTGGTAAGACAACACTACTTAGGTTGATGGAGGGATTTGAAAATCCAACAGAAGGTACTATAAAACATAATGGTAATATAGTAAAAAAACCTTCAAGTGATAGAGGATTTATCTTTCAGGAATATTCATTATTTCCATGGCTTAATGTAATGGATAATGTAACATTTGGTTTAAAAATAGCAGGAGAATCAGAGGAAGAAAATAAGGAAAGAGCATTGAAATATCTTGATGCTGTTGGACTTAAAGACTTTGCATATAGTTATCCTCATGAATTATCTGGTGGAATGAAACAACGTGTTGCTATTATCAGGTCTATGATTAATCATTCTGAAACATTATTAATGGATGAGCCATTCAGTGCATTAGATTTCCAAACAAAAAGAAATCTTCAAGAACAAATAGTTGAGAATTGGAGAAAACGTAATAGATCTATTGTGTTTGTTACTCATGATGTAGAAGAGGCCGTTTACTTAGCAGATGAAATTGTTGTCTTCTCAAAAAGGCCAGGTACTATTAAAAAAATAATCAATGATGATTTACCAAGGCCACGTGATAGAGATTCCCTTGACTTTCATAAATTAATGGTTGAAGTAACAAAACATATTGATAAAACAGAAGGAATATAAACTCCTTCATTCTTTTTTTATTTATTATTTTTTCGAATACACAATGTATTAATAAAAAAAGTAGTTTTTATGTACATGATGTGATATAAAATACTGATTTTAAATAGGTTTTTTAATATTATTAAGTTTATCATTAATATTTTTATAAAAAAAGTGTATAAACTTGTATATTCTCAGTACAAGTTTAAATTTAAAACTAGTTGTCAACTTGGCTAATAAGTTGAATGATTTGAAGTGATTTATTACCAGATATATTCATGGTTTTTAATGCTTTAACTGTGGCTGTACTTAAATTCATTTTAGATACAACAAGGTTTTCTGTAACATACTTTTTAAACTGGTCATATTGATTATTATCATTAAATACTGATCTAAGACTATATGCAATAGGTCTTAGTTTTTCATCTAATATTGTTGATAAATCATCTAAAGCATCTTCATTTGCTTTAACCATTTCACTCTGTAAGGCATATCCAATGTCATTACGTGTGAAACTTTTTTCTAATTCTTCAAGGAGTAACTCATCAACTACTTCATTATCTTTGTAATTATTTTTCAATTTCTTATTTTTCTTATTAGATTTAACAAAGTCTTTATAAAAGTTATCTATCAATATTTCTTTATGATCAAATAATCTATCAACAGTGGATATTAAAACACTACTAGCATATTTCTTAATATTTTTTTCTGAAATCATTTATTATCCCTTTTATTAATAAGTGTAATGTATATAAAATTTATAAGTTTTCTTATTAATAATTTATTTAATACAAATGAACCATTTGGCAAAAAGAATATTTTTGATAAAATTTTTTAGAAAATAGTTTTTATTATTTGAAGGAGTTGATAAAAAAATTGTAATAAGTAGATTATTACAATTATATTTTAGTAACCTATTTCTTTGTGGAAGTAGTCGTATAAGTATACAGCTACAATTGCTCCAACTATTGGTGCAAATAGATAAATTGGATAGTAAATAAATGCGTTTGCACCTGTTACAAAGTAGTTTAATAACATAGGTGAGAATGCACGTGCTGGGTTTACACCTGCACCAGTGTAGTTACCTATTGCTATTACAATACCTGCTAATACTAAACCAATACTTAATGCTGCATCAGCTGCAGGTGCTTTTTTATCTACTGCTGTTGCCATAATTACGTACATTAATAGGAATGTACCTAAGAACTCAGCAATGAACATACCAACCATTCCAATATCTCCGAATGGTCCTACACCACCTAGTGCACCAATGGATGATGCTGGAGTACCGGAAATAGCTAATAAAGCTGCTGAAGCTAGTATAGCTCCAATAAATTGTGCTATTAAGTAAGGTATTACATCTGATCCTGGGAATTTCTTACCTGCCCATAATCCTATGGTTACTGCAGGGTTGAAATGAGCTCCAGATATAGGACCAAATGCATAAATTGCTACGGCTAATGCTAGACCAAATGCTAAACCTATTCCCACCCAGTCCGGCATTGTTATTCCTATGTTGTAAATACTAGGGAACGTTTGTCCATTATTAATGAATAATGTTAGTACAACTGATGCTGTACCAAAGAATACAAGAATAAATGTACCTACTATTTCTGCTAGAAATTTTTTCATTTCGGTCATTTTTATAATCTCCATAAATTTTTGATATTTTTTGAGGAAAAATGTTACAAAGTTTATCTTTTGACATGATATTCCTTGTTTTTTCCTCCTCTACTACAGATTATATATTATCAACTATTTAAAGACTAGTTTATTATATTTCATTTTGGTTAAAAAAATATTTTTAGAATTTATTGCAATGTACATTTTTTATAAAATGCTTGATAATTATTAAAAAAATATTTATTTTATTAGATTTTTATAACAATTTTTAGGTTTGTCTAAATTTATAAATAATAATGTATAAATAATAATAAAATATAAAGTTATTAGTATTCTATCTTGTTTTATTTATAAATTTACATTTCAAAAAATCAAATTTTTCTGAATGGGATATTAAGTAACAATTAGAAATAGTAAAGATTATATAACAGGAGTTATCATTTCTTATAAGTAATTGTATTAAATAAAGAAAAATATATAATATATTATATTTATTCAAAAATTTCAGGTAGGCTACAAAATGGATTTCAGAAATGTACAATTACCTAGAGAAATACGTACGGGTCCCGGAGTAATTAAAGATATAGGGGAAGTATGTGATAGTCTCTTTTCAGAAAAAGATATAATATTAGTAACAGGTCCTACAACAAAAAAAATTGCTGGAGATCAAGTAACTGAAATTCTTGAAGATGAAGGTTACGATATAACAGAAATAATCATAAAAACAGCATCATACGAATCAGTAGATGAAGTAACAAAACAATCAAAAAATTCCACAGCAATTTTAGGTGTAGGTGGAGGAAAAGTAATAGATGTTGCAAAAATGGCATCGACTAACAATCACATTCCATTAATCAGCATACCTACTACCGCTTCACATGATGGTATGGCATCACCACGAGCATCTATTAAAAGTGATGATGGTAGTGTATCTTTACAAGCAAATGCACCTTTTGGATTAGTTGTAGATGCTCAAATAATAGCCAAATCACCATATAGATATACAGCAGCAGGTTATGCTGACATAATATCTAATTTCACTGCAGTAGAAGATTGGAAATTGGCTTATAAACTTATCAACGAACCATTCAGTGATTCAGCAGCAGCATTATCATTAATGACAGCAAAATTATTAGTTGATGAAGCAGACAATATACGACCAAGACATGTTGGAAGCGTAGGTATTGTTGTTAAAGGATTAATAAGCAGTGGCATGGCTATTAGTATAGCAGGTAGTAGTAGGCCAGCCAGCGGATCTGAGCATAAATTCAGTCATGCTCTAGATGTTATAGCACCTAACCCAGCATTACATGGAGAACAGTGTGGTGTTGGAACAATTATGATGATGTATTTACAGGGTGGTAACTGGAAGAAAATAAGATCTATTCTACAAAAAGTTAAAGCACCTACTACAGCAAAAGAATTAGGAATCGAAGATGAATATATAATAGAAGCTTTAACACAGGCACATAATATTCGAAAAGAAAGATACACTATTTTAGGTGACCGTGGTTTAACAAGAGAAGCAGCAGAAAATATTGCAAGAAATACTCATGTAATCGAATAAGGAGGATAAGCATGATTACTTTAATTGGTACGAGTTTAGCTAAAAAGGGTTTAGTTTTTACTTTTTATGGTGGTTCTAGTAAATGTGAATCATGTAGATTTAACAGAACATGTTTAAATCTTGAAAAAGGACGAAAATATGAAATAACCAACGTAAAAAAAGTTACTCATAAATGTCCATTACATAAAGATGGTAAAGTTCAGACAGTTGAAGTCGAACCAGCTACTATTAGAACATCAATTGAAACTAAAAAAGCATATAAAGGATTAACAATTATATTTAGATTAAAAGATTGTGATGTTGATTGTGAAAATTATGACATATGTCATCCAGAAGGATTATATAATGATGATAAATGTCAAATAGAAGAGATTGGTCCGGAATTAACATGTCCGGTGGGTAATAAGTTGACAGAAGTTATTTTAAGTCATTAATAATAGGTGATTGAAAAATGGTAAACATGGATATATTGAAAGATAAAGTTGGAAAAAAAGCAGCAGATTTAATTAAAGATGGTCAAATTGTTGGATTAGGAACTGGTTCCACAACTCATTATTTTATTAGATATTTAGGTGAGAGAATTAAAAAAGAAGAATTAAATATTCTTGGAATTCCTACCTCTTATCAATCTTTAATAATAGCTAGAGAAGCAGGTATTAATACCACTACATTAGATGAATATGATATTGACATAGCAGTTGATGGTGCAGATGAGGTAAATTCTTCTCTTGATTTAATTAAAGGTGGAGGCGCAGCACATACTTTAGAAAAACTAGTTGATAGTTCTGCAAAAAAATTTGTTGTAATAGTTGATGAGAGTAAGATGGTTGAGGATTTAGGTGAGTTCCCAGTACCTCTTGAAATTATTCCTGATGCATTAAGAGTTGTTAAAGAAACTCTTATTCAAATGGGTGGTAAACCTGAGTTACGTATGGGTATTCAAAAGGATGGTCCTGTTATAACTGATAATGGTAATTTTATTTTAGATACCAAGTTTGATAAAATTAAAAATCCTCAAAAATTAGAGAAGGAATTAAATACTATACCTGGTGTTCTGGAGAATGGTATTTTTGCAGGTTTAACTGATAAGGTTATTGTTGGTAAAATGTCTCGTATTGAGGAGATTGATAGAGAAGATATATTATAAGTAATCAGGTGTGTATATATGAAACAATGTATGGATTTAGATAATTTACATAGACGTCTTAGTAAAATTGAAGGTCAGGTTGCAGCTATTGATCGTATGATTGAGAAAGATATTCCTTGTGAAGATGTTTTAATGCAAGTGAATGCGGCTAAGTCTGCTCTTAACAAAGTAGGTAGTATTATTCTTGAAGGACACATGAATCATTGTGTTAAAGATGCTATTGATAAGGGAGATAGCTCGGAGGCTATTAAGGACTTGTCAAAAATTATTGATTATTATTCTAGAATTTAAGTATTTTTTCTATTTTTTTAACTATTTTTTCTTTTTTATGATTTTTTTTAGATATCTTTATATAGTAGTATTATTATATTAATTATTATACCTATAGGGGTATACGTATAATATAAAAATAAACTCAAAAGGTCAAAATCAAAAGGTGTTAAACTCGAAAGGTGTTGAATATAATTTATTAATATAAATCAATTACATAATCTGTTAATTAAAAAAATATTAATGAATTATTAAAAGAAATTTTAACTATATAAAGTATTAATTAAGTCATTGGTCACTTGACTAAAATAGATTTATATAGTATTTTTTTTATATTAATTAGTATACCTATAGGGGTATAGGTATAGTCTTATGGTTAAATAAGTATTCAAGTATCATTAAGACAATTAGAATATACTTGACTATGATGTCATTAATAAAATTAATTCTATCATGAGGTGTGAACAATGAATGGAATAATTAAAAAAATAGGATTAGCAATAGTACAAGTATTAATGGCAATAATAATGTTAATAGGTTTATTCTACCTACATATTTACGAAACAAAACCTATTTACCTACCATTAAAAAAAATAAGTTGATAACATTAATAAAAAACAAAAACAAAGAACAAAATAGAATAAAATTGAATTATTAATATTATTATTCAACAATAATCTACTTTATTATAAGTCATTCTAAAATAAAATAAAAATATTTTTTTATTTTTAACTATTTTTTAGGTTTTTCAACATAAAACGGACAACCCTTTATACATTCAATACAGCTTTCACCAAAACCAAGGCATTTTTCTTTATCATAACGAATTTCACCATCAACAAGATATAATGCATGTTGAGGACAATTATTCACACAATTATAACATTTTTTACAATACTTTTCAATAATAGGTTTTAAATGCTTAGGTAAATTTTTATAATCAACAGGCATATCTGTACTAATAAAAAATACTTCATCGTTATCTACATTAACATCATAATCAGAGGATATTTCATTATCAAGATTATGTAACTTAGAGCTTTGAATAATTTCTGAAGAATCAATATCTAAATTTTCCTTATTTACTAAAAAAGTATGATAACCTCTTTTTTCAATAAAATCACATAATTCTATTAAAAGCTCTGTATATTCATCATACTCTTCGCTATTATCTTCTTTTGAATATTTCTTATCTTTTTTAATAATACCTACAATTGTTGTTTCAAACATATGACTTAATTTAAATTCCTCAGGAATATCAGCATATCCTAATAGATTAACACCATTACCATGAGCAAACTCCTCAAAATCTTCTTTAATCATATTAATCCCTACTCTTTATATAAGCCACGTAATAATTCAATCTCGTTCTTATATCCTTCTACATCATTAGGTGTTTCTAAATAAAATGGTAAGTCACGTAGTTTTTCATGATTGATAATATCTGTTATAGCATCAATACCAATTTTACCTAAACCTATTTTTTCATGTCTATCCTTATGACTACTTAATCCAAATTTACTATCATTTAAATGTATAGCTTTTAATCTGTCTAAGCCAATCACAGAATCAAACTCATCAAGTACACCATCGAGATTATTCACTATATCATAACCAGCATCATATACATGACAAGTATCAAGACATACTCCTAATTTATCATCAAGTTCTACTTTTTCAATAATAGCCTGTAGTTCCTCAAATGATCTTCCAATCTCAGTACCCTTTCCAGCCATAGTTTCTAATAGAACTGTTGTCTTTTGGTCTTCACGAATTAATTTATTTAATGAATCAACAATTAACTCAATACCCTTATCTACACCTTGTTGCACATGACTTCCAGGATGAAAATTGTACATATTATTAGGTAACTGGTCTAATCTTCTAAGGTCATCCTCGAAAATCTCATAAGCATTATTCCTAGTTTTCTCTGATTTAGATGCTAAGTTAATAATATAAGGGGCATGAGCTAAAATAACGTCCATTGTTGTGTTATCCATTAATTCTTGAAGTTTATCAACATCATCAGGATCTAATTTCTTTGCTTTTCCGCCTCTTGGACTTCGTGGGAAAAATTGAAAAGTATTCGCGTCAATACTTAATGCCTCAAGTCCAATATTTTCAAATCCTTTATTTATTGATAAATGAGCTCCTATTGTAAACATATTCTTCACCTTATTTATTATCCTATTATTTCATTTTTTTATCTTATTAAAATATTAATACTATTAAATATATACTTTTATACAATAATTTAAGAGGAATTTTATGGAAACCAATAGAATATTAGTTACTGGTGGAGCAGGATTTATAGGAACAAACCTCGTAAATGAATTAAGAAATAGGGGACACGAGGTTATAGCAGCAGATTTACTTAATAATAATCGTGACGATTATGTACGTACAGATGTTAGAAATTATAGACAAATAGAACGTACACTTGAAGAAGAAGGCCCATTTGATTACGTATACCACTTAGCAGCAGAATACGGTAGATGGAATGGGGAAGCATACTACGAAAACCTATGGCAGACAAATGTTATAGGTACAAAAAATATGATTAGATTACAGGAAAAAAACAAGTTTCGTATGATATTCTTCTCATCAGCTGAAGTATACGGAGATTATAATGGTAAAATGTCTGAAGATGTAATGAAAAACAATCCAATAAAAGACACATACCAAATGAATGATTATGCTATAAGTAAATGGGATGGAGAATTAATGTGCATGAACTCTGCAAAAATGTTTGGAACAGAAACAGTAAGAGTTAGACCAGTAAACTGTTATGGTCCTGGAGAGAAATACACTCCATACAGAGGATTCATACCTAAATTTACATACCTAGCATTACATGATCAACCATACACGGTATACACTGGACATAAAAGAATCATAGATTATGTGGGAGATACTGTAAGAACTTTTGCAAATATTGTGGATAACTTTATTCCAGGTGAAGTATATAATATTGGTGGAAATCAAGACTGGGAAATGGATATTAAAGAATATTCTGATTTAGTATTAGAAGCTACAGGACGTGATGATAGTCTTGTAACTTACAAAGAAGCAGAACCATTCACAACAAAAGTAAAAACAATAGACTTTTCTAAATCCATCAGGGATTTAAAACATGACCCTAAAGTAAAACCTAAAGAAGGTATTAAAAAAACAGCTGAATGGATGAAATGGTACTACAGATTAGAGTAGGAATACCACTCCATTTTTTTTATTTTATTTTTTTATCTATTTTTAAATTATTAAATATTGTATTAAGTTTAGCACCAATAACTTCTTTTGTATAATTTTTAGATTGTTCATAGCCCTCTATTTCTAATTTAGAATGTAGTTCATCATTAGTTAATATCTTTAAGAGGCATTCACTTAATTCTTTATAATTTTTAGGTTCATAAAATAATCCTCCTTTTCTACCACTAGCTTCAACAACAGGAGGAATCTCTGCAGCAACAAAAGGCGTCTTTAAGGATAATGCTTCAATAATAACTATACCAAAACCCTCAACAACACTAGGAAGACAAAATACATCAGAGGAGTTCACCACCTTCATAACATCTTCATGCTTTTCGACAAATCCTAAAAATTCAATGTTATCTTCTAACTCTAATTCTTTAGTAAGATTTTTTAATTCATTTTCAAGAGGACCTGTACCAATAATCTTACATTGTATGTCAGGTATTTCCTTCTTGATAATATTCACAGCTTTTATTAAGTCTTCAACACGTTTATACTCAACTAGTCTAGCAACACAGGCAATTGTAGGTTTATCATAAGGCTCTGATTCAACTACAGGAAAATCAACTATATTATGCACAGTCTTTATTTTATCCTCTGGAAAATAAAGTAACAGATTGTTTTTCGTGTAATCAGATACAGGTAGAATTAAATCAATGTCCTGTTTTAAAAAATGTCGTTCCATAAATTCACCAAATATTCCTGTAATGCCCATAGTATTAATCCATCGACCTATCCACACATCATGATATCTAGCAACAATTGGAATATCTAGTTTCTGTGAAATATGCCATGCTACAGGATATGTGATAAAATTATATCCTATTACTAGGTCAATATCTTTAAGATTTTTACCAACATTATATGCATCTTTCATGAAATTTAATCTTTTTAATAATGAGCCTTTTTGAGTGTAACCTCTTTTATCACCACAGCATATAACATGAATATCATTAATGTAAAAGTCATCACTATTATTTTCATCATTTGATGTTAATACTGTGATATTATTGTATTTAGATAGTTCTACTGATTCATTAAATGCACATACTTCCACACCACCCTTTATTTCTAAATCAGCACTATGTGGAAAATATTCTGTCACGATGCATATATTCATTGTAATCTCCCTTGTATTGAATTATGTTTCATAAGTTTATTTTATTGAATGTTAATAATACTTTATTTTTCATAGTTATTTATATAATATATTTTTGTAGTTAATTAACTCTAATATCTAAAATTATAATAATTTAAAAAATCAAATATTATTATAATATTAAATATTGGGAAATATTATAATAATTAATTTATTATTTTTTTTTAGGAGTTGTACAATTAATGAGTAATGTTGCGGTTTTGTTACCAGCATATAATGAAGAGGTTTCTATAGCAAGTATGATTATATTATCTTCCAAGTATGCTGATGAAGTAATCGTTATCGATGACGGTAGTACTGATAGAACATCTGAAGTCTCTAAAAGAGCAGGGGCTACAGTGTTACGTCATAAAACTAATCAAGGTAAGGGAGCCGCATTAAAAACTGGTTTTAAATATGCTGAAAAATATGATGTTATTGTAACATTAGATGCTGATGGACAACATAATCCCTCAGAAATACCTAATCTTGTTAAACCAATAGAAGAGGGTAAGGCCGATATTGTTAATGGTAGTAGATATATTAATGGTAACGAGACAAACACACCTAAATATAGGCGTGTAGGTCAAACGGTTTTAGATACTGCTACTAATTTAGCATCAGGTATTAAGTTAACTGATACACAAAGTGGTTTCAGAGCATTTTCATCAGAGTCTTTTAAACATTTTAACTTTGACCCAGATGGTTTTGGAATAGAAAGTGACATGTTAATAGAGGCTGCTAAAAATCATTTACGTATAGTTGAAGTTGAGATTACTGTTAGATATGATGTAGATACAAGTACGGATAACCCTGTTGTTCAAGGTTTTTCAGTGTTAATGAGAGTATTAGAGCTTATGCGTTTTAATAGACCATTATATTTTTATGGAATCAGCGGAGCAATAATCCTATTCTTTGGTATATTAATTCTTTTAACAATTAATATGACTGCATATAATAATAACATATATTTAATGTCTATTGGATTATTTATAGTGATTATGGGAATAGTTTTATTCATTTCAGGTATTATTACTGATACAATGGCCAGATATAAAAAATAATAATAGTTATTTAACATTAAAACTTATTATTAATGAAAAAAAGATTAATAGTATATAAAAAAAGTCATTAACATAAAATGATGGAGAAAAAAGAAAATGAATTTTGATGATTATAAAGGAAAAGTTATATTTTTAGGTGCAGGACCAGGAGATCCTGAACTCATAACAGTTAAAGGTGCAGAAGCTATTAAAAATTCTGATGTAATAATATATGCAGGTTCTTTAGTTAATCCAGCAATTTTAGATTATGCAAAAGATGGTGCTGAAATATATAATAGTGCAGAAATGAATTTAGATGATATCATTGATGTAATTAAAAAGGCTCATGAGGAAAACAAGATTACTGCACGTGTACATACTGGTGATCCATCAATTTATGGTGCTATTGCAGAACAAATTAATCAACTTAAAGAATTAGATATTGGATATACTATTATTCCTGGTGTAAGTAGTTTATTTGGTACTGCTGCAGCTCTTGAATCACAACTTACATTACCTGAAGTTTCTCAGACAATTATTATTACAAGACCAGAGGGAAGAACACCTAAGCCTTCTAAGGAAGCTTTATGTAAGTTAGCTGAGCATAATGCTACAATGTGTATATTCCTTGGAGTACATATGATTGAGGAAGTAGTAGCTGAATTAGTTAAAGAATATGATGAAAAAACTCCTGTTGCTGTAGTTAAAAAAGCTACATGGCCTGATCAGGAAATTGTCAGGGGTAATTTATCTAATATAGCTGAAAAAGTTCACGAAGCTGGATTTACTAAAACAGCAATGATTGTTGTTGGTGATGTATTAGATCAGCAAAGCGGAGAACAATCTAAATTATATGACCCTAAATTTGCACATATGTACAGAGATGCTGAATAAGATTATTCATTATATTCTCTACTATTTTTTTCTATTTTTTATTTATCAATTTAATTATTATTTTAGAATTAGTTATATCAACTGTTTTTAAGTAGAATTTTTATTAATTATTTAAAAAAAAGTAAATTGAAAGGAGATTAGTTTAGTTTTTCGTCTCTTAAGTCTATTGTATCAACTAAATCTGGACCTGTGGAGATAATTGTTATTGGTACACCTACATCTTTTTCAATGTCTTCAATGTAATCTCTTGCTTCTTGTGATAAGTCTTCGTATTTGTTTACTTTTGCACATTCTGGGTATAATCTGTCTATGCATGTTAATGCGATTTGGGTTGCACCATTAATCATACATGATCTTTTAGCTAGTTCTTTATCGAAGAGACCAACTCTTCTTTTACGTCCAGTTACTACTCCATATTCTTCTATTCCCATTTCTTCTGCTTTTTCTGGTGATATTTCTGTTGGGAATGGTCCTTCTCCTACTCTTGTAATATATGCTTTGAATATTACAATTACCTGGTCTACTTTTGTTGGGCCTATTCCTACGTCTGCTGCTGCTGTACTTGCACATGTATCTTTACTTGTAACGTATGGGTATGTTCCATAGTATAAGGATAATCCAAATCCTTGTGAACCTTCGATGAATACATCTTTTCCTTCGTCTATTGCTTTATTAACTTCTTGTGGTACGTCTGTTACATAGTCTTTTAGTTCGTCAATATCTTTTGCGTAGTCTATTGTTCTGTTTATACGATCTGCATTTGCTGGTCCACAACCACTACCTGTTGTTCCTATTTTCTTAGATAGATAGGAAGAATCTTTGTCAGCTTTTGTATGTTTTTCTGTGATTATTGCACAGTTTGCATCCATGTATGTTCTTCCTTCTAAATTATACTTGCTTAGGTAATCTAGTTCGTGTTTAAATACATCGGGATTTACTAATACACCAGCACCTATTAATAATCTTGCATCTTCATTGAAGAATCCTGATGGTGTTAATCTTAATCCATATTTTTCACCATTGAATTCAACAGAGTGTCCCGCATTTGGTCCTACTCCTGCTCTTGCTATTATTTCTGGTTTATCTTTAGTACAAAAGTATGTGATACATTTACCTTTACCTTCGTCTCCCCATTGTCCACCAACTAAAATGGTACATGTCATAAATCCTATCTCCTGTTTTATTGTCGTGTATGATTTTTTTTTTGGATTTGTATTTTTTTCTTTCAAATCCTCGTACTTTAATATTTATCTTAAATATTAAATAAAAACTTTTCTATATTTTTTAGTTTTTTCATTTTATTATTTTCTAGTTCTTTTTGAAATGTTTTTTATATTTTTATTTAAAATGAATATATTATATACAATGTTTAATTATTTAGTTAATTATTTATATTATTTTTAATATATTAATAAATAAAAATAATAAAATGGAGGTATTTGGTAAATAAAATATCAAAATATTAAAAATCATGTTTAACATGTTAGACAATTACTATTACAGAAAAATTACAAATGAAAATGATTTTAAACAAATACAATCAATGGATAGAACATTAAACAAAAAATTAACAAATAATCTAATAACAAAACTATTAAATGAGGATATAGAATGTTATATGATGATATCTGATTATAATATATTGGGATTTTTTGCAATAAAAGAAGAACACATGGAATTATTCACAAAGAAGACATATAACATAATAAAAATTCTATGCATTCATATATTTAAAGAATACAGATTACGGGGCTATGGAACTGAAATATTAAATGATATTCAGTGGTCAGTAAAAAATAATAATAACAAGTCCTACGAATACATATTAGCAAACTCATTTGTAAAAACAGCAATGTTCTTTTTAAATAATGGTTTTGATTTTTATAAGAATAATAAAAAATTAGATGTAGAGGAACATATGATATTAATGTATAAAAAAATAGATTAAGAAAAAGAGATTTAAGATCTTCGTCTTTTTCTTTTGTTTCGGCTTTTTTTATCCTCTAAAACACGTGTATTCTTGAAATTACCTTTATTTAATTTTGAATAAGAAATTTCATCAATACTCTCAGAATAACATCTTTCAGGATTATGATCTCTTAGTCTTTGTATATATAATGAAATAACTTTAGATATGTATTTTTCTTTAGTAAATCGACAGTCAAGAGTTATATTTTCAATGCCCATCTCTTTTATTTCATCAATTTCATCAATTAAACATAACATGTCATTATTGAAGAAATGACTTTGTCTATTATAATCAAAGTAGATTTTGAATTTAGCATTATTTTCTTTATCTTCTAATACAACATATTCATTTGTACCAATATCTAAATCAAATCCTTCATTTAAATTAGAGAAATCATCTTTAGAAACCATTATCTCCTGATTTCCCTGTACAATTAATTCCATTTTTGTATTATAACCCTTTGACTTATTAATTAATTCTCTTATTTCTTTCTCTGATAATTCACTGGATATAGTAGCTCCTGTAAATCCTGTTTCTTCGAGCATTTTTACACTGAAATTATTCCAAATGTTTAGGTTATGTGAACCATAAACTTTTGTGTCTGGAAATAGCCTAGCTAATGATGGAGTATCACCCATAATTGAGATGGAAATATTATCTTTTCTAAGATTTTCATATATTTCAACTATCTTTTCTAAATCATCATCTGAGATGAATGCTGATAATACCCATACTAATTCCTTATCCGCAGCAATGTCTGCTGCTTTTCTTAGAACATTTTCAACGTTATTAAAGTAGTCTTCTTTATTTTTAAACATGTATGATGTGTCAAAGTAGATTCTGTTTAATGGATTTCTATTAGCTACAGTTAATAATTCTAGGTTATCTACATATACATTAAGTCCAACATAACTAGCTGGTTTTATGCCATGTTTATCATTTTTTACTTTTTTAGTGTATTTTTTAATATCTTTTCGTATTTGCTCTGATTTTTCTTCATTTGGAATATAGTATTGTAATAGTTTATCAGTAGCTATATCTAATACATCACGTCGAATATTATTAATTTTTCCAATAGCCATAAATACGTTGTCTGGTAAATTATTGACTTTTACATTATCAACAATAAATGGAGTGTTTCCACTCTTTGTCATTTGATTAATAATAGTTTCCTCTGTTAATGGCTTATTAATAGCTTCAGAGAATGTAACCTTTGATTTATATCCAAAGCTGATTATATCATTATTAACTTTGAAACTAGCATTAACAGTCATTCTGTTTTTCTTGTTAGCTGATATATCTAGGGATAATGGAATACTTGGTTTTACTTGTTCTTTCTTATATTTCTTTTGTTCATCATGTAATCCCTTGGAGTAGCTGATATATACCTCTGAACCAACTCTAATATCGCGTGTTGTTTCTATTAGTATGTGTTTTTCATCTTGTTCAACTATTTTATCAAGATATATTCCTCTAATATGATTATTATGTTTAAATCCAATACCATCACCTTTTTGTAATACTGGATGGTCTGAGTTTTCAAATTCAATGTCAACTCTTTCTCCTTCAATGGATTTAATTTTTCCTAAGTATAATCCTTGGTGGAATGAACTTCGTCTACCCATTACTTCTCCAGGATTATCACCTAGTATGTATCCATTAGTATAGTATCTATTAAATATTAAATCTAATGATCTATTTAAGTCATGGATAAGTTCAGTATTATCTTCATTATTCATATTATCAATCATTGTACGATATGCCTGTACAACAGTTGACACATAATCCTCAGTTTTTAATCTTCCCTCTATTTTTAATGATTTTACTCCAGCATCGGATATTTCTTTAATACCTTTAAATGTAGCAAGGTCATGTGTTGATATTAAACAGCCATGACTAATACTATGATTTTTATATCTGAGTTTATAGTTAGACCTGCAAGGCTGAGCACATGCTCCTCTATTTGCACTACGTCCTGATATAAATGATGACATATAGCAGTCACCAGAAATACAGTAGCATAATGAACCATGACCAAATACTTCTAAATCTAAGTCTACCTTGTCCTTTTTTAATCTATCAGATACTCTTTTAATCTCATCTACTTCCATTTCTCGTGGAAGAATAATCCTTTTAATTCCTGCATCATGTGCCCATAAAAAACTATTATAATCACGTAATGTCATCTGGGTAGATGCGTGAATCTCCATTTCTGGAATAAATTTATTTAATAAATATACTAATCCAATATCTTGTACGATAACTGCATCCACACCTACACGATATAAAAATTGAACATATTTAAGAACGTCTAGGATTTCAGCAGTGTTAAATAATGTGTTAACAGTAACATGTATTGTAGATCCATTTAGATGAGCATATTTAACAGCTTTTTCAATTTCCTCTGATGTGAAATTCTGGGCAAATGCTCTTGCACCGAATCTATGTCCGGCAATATATACTGCATCAGCTCCTGCATTAATAGCAACAACAAGTATATCATATGATCCTGCTGGTGCTAATAATTCTGTTAAAACCATTTTATTTGTGACCTCTAAAATTAATTTTGAAAAATAAAAAAAATAATAAGATTAGTTATCCTAAACTATATTTATATAATATATATTTCTTTTAGTATACAAATTTAATGATAATTTTATTTTATAAATAGAATATAATATTATTAGAGAATGGAGAAGATATTTAATGTTAGAAAGTAATATAAACACTCTTATCACTAACTTATATCTAATAGTTGATTTAGCATTAATGATAGCTATTCCTGTAATTATATATAAATTAATTTCTAAAATGTTAATAAAACTTGAAAATAATGGTACGATAGAGAAAAGTTCAATTGAAACACTTATAAAAATACTACGATATATTATAGTAATAATAATAATTCTAGGCGTTTTAGAGATTTTAGGTATTAATATTCGTTCTCTGGTAATAAGTTTAGGATTAGTAACTGTAGCAGTAAGTTTAGCAGCTAAAGATACTTTATCAAATATTATTTCTGGTCTAATCATATTGGTAGAGAAAAGATTTGAAGTAGAAGATATGATTGAGATTAATGGTCATAAAGGACAGGTAAAGAAGATAGGCTTTAAATCTGTACAATTATTTTCTAATAATCAACTAACTGTTATTCCTAACGTATTATTCACAACAACACCATTCAAGAATTATACTAAAACAGGATTTTACATAGTTCCATTCACAATACAAATAGTAAATAAATCTGATCTTGATGAAGTCATTAAGGAGATTTCAGAAATTCTGGATAATAGTGATTTGATTCTTAAAAATCCAAGTTATAGTATTTTTGTTAAGAGTATTGGAACTAGTGGTGTTGAAATAGTAATTAAGGTACCTATATCTAATCCTCTGGATGATACAATGGTAGTATCTGAATTATTAAAGGAATTCAAGAGAAAAATAATTTTTGAGGATTTATAATTTGTTATAGGAAAATATTTAAGAAAAACAAATGTTATTAAAGTAAAGATTATTACTTTAATAATTATCTTTTTTTAGGAGAAGAGATTTATTGATAATATATTCTAATTTCTTTCACATCATTTTTGACATCTGCACTGTTAGATAATAATTCTGCATAGTAGATGTCAATACCTAAATCACCGTCAACTAAATCTTTTGTTTCTTGTCCAAAGTCGACAAATTCATCAGTTTGCATGTGTTTTTGTAATGCTTCTTTGGATTCCCATTTTTCAACAAACATTAAATTACCAGTTTCAATGTCAGAGTATAGGTTGTAACTAATATTTCCATGATGTGTTCTAGATGCTGCTATTAATGTTTCAGCTTTTTCGATTATTTCTTCTTTTTTATCTGCTATTGGTTTCATTGTTGCGTTAACAATAATCATTTTTAAAATCTCCTATGTTGATTGTTTGATAATTATTAATATTTATTTGAATTTATTTATAGTTTATTTTAAAAAACATTTATGAGAAATAATCTCATAAAGTTTTTATTTATTGTAATACTTTTTATTCTAATGTATTATTATTAAATGACTATCCTCCTTATTATTTATCCTTTTTAATTATCCATTTTTTCTCTGAATGGGTTAAATTGTTCTATTTTTTCTTTAATATTATTTTCAATTTTATGTTTTTTATGATTTTAAGTACTAGGTACAAAACTTAATGTTTCACGGGTACTATGATAAATGGTATTTCCTGAGAAACATACTATTATATTTTTTATAAATTTTGCATTTTTTGGGTAATATGTAAATGATAGGGTATTGTTGTTTACTTGAATCTTAGGACTAATTGTTTTTCCATTAACTTTGAATACTATATTGCCGCCGTAGATAGCTTTATTTGTTTTCATGGCTTTTAGTTGACAGTGTATTGTAAATTTATTTCCTGGTTTAAATGTGGTATTTGTTATTATTATTCTAGTTTGTTGATGTATAATGTTTAGTGAGGAATAGTTTCTATTGTATTCATACTTGTTGTTTGATCCGTATACTACAGATATTTTATATTTATCCTTACCAAAATTAAGAGGTATTTGGAAATTTGTTAGTTGGACTATTCCATTTGTAACATTAATGTAAATTACATTACCTCTTTTATCTTTAATTGTTTTATCGTTGATTTTAAATACTACTTTTCCTCTTGTTACATTATTATTTTGGTTATCTTTTAAATGTACTGTTAAATTCACATAATCTCCAGGGTAACCTTTAATGTTATCAAGGATACTGGTAACTTTAAATTTATGAAGATTTAAAGAGGTTTTATTACATAATACATAATCTAATCCTCTAACATTATATTTTACTTCAAGTACATTATTTCCTTTTAGACCATCACTAATTTTGTAATTTAACACTGTAATAGTATTGTTGTATTGGTTAATAGTGTAGTTTCGTAATGTTTTATTGTTTAACTTGAAAACAAATTTTCCATTCACAGTTGTGTTGATATTGTGTAATGTGGCTGAAATATTAATTGTATCTCCAGGATGTGCTGTTTTTTTGTCTAAAGTAATATATGGTTTAGGTACGATGTATTTAAAATTATAAACACAGATATTGTTTAACAAATCATTTAGTATTATTTTTCCAGTGAGATTACCGTAAGTTAGACTTGTGTATCTTTTATTAACTATAATTATGTCATGAGGCTCTATTTTATTAAGGGGTATTACTTCATGCATTATTTCTTTATCATTTTTACTTAAACTAAATATTAAGGATATGTTATTTCCACGGCCTGCTCCCGTGTTGTTTATAATAATCTGGTTTACTATTCTACTTCCAAATAGATACATGTCAGAACTATTCACTGTCAGATTATAGTCAGGTTCTACATACCTAATGATCTTAGTTGCTGTAGAAGTTTCATTTATTGCTGAATTAGTGGTTATTGTGATGTTTATATCATCTTTTTTATTTGAAGTAGTGGTTATGGTAATATTTTTTGTTTCATTTGAATTTAATCTATCAATATACCACGTATTAGTAGTTATACTGAAATTATCATCTGTGGAATTCATATATTCTAGATTTTTATCTAGTATATTCTTGATTGTTATATTACTACCATTACCTTTTCCAGTATTAGTAAGATACACAGTATATGTAATAGGTTCTCCATAACTATATGATTCATTTTCAGTTATTATTTGAAGAATATAATGTGGGATTTCAATGGATATATTAACATTATCTGCTGTGTCAATGTAATCATTTTGACCTTCATAGATTAATGTTAAATTAAGTATACCTGTCTTATTCAAATATTTATTAATTGTGTATGAACCATTTATTACGTCAGCTGTATCTAATATTTCATCATTATACATTAAGGATATTTTTCCTGTGTTGACTGTAGTATTATAAATCTTATCAGTATTTACTTGACCATTTATTGTAACATTTTCATCATAATTATATATTTTCTTGTTGTTAATGGTTATATCAGTGTATCTTAGATTATTTCCTTTGTATATATTATTGATGACTTGGGAAAATGTTTTTTCTGTTCCAATAAACAAATCATTGCATTTATTTTCATAGAATTTGTTTTCATGTACTTTGGTTATTCCTATTTTATCATAGATTAATGATTTTTCTATGACTGTATTGTTATTGAATGTATTATTTGTTAGAATTAATGAATTATTGTTTATAATTCCAGTGTTAGTTAGTGTATTGCTTGTTATCATTGTGTCATTGATAAATAATTGATCATAATTTCTTATTAGGTTTGTAGCATTGTTATTTGTTATCCCTGATTGTTTGATTATTGTTGTTGTATTTGTATTTATTATTGTGTTATTGCTGGTATTGTTTGTTATTTTTATTTTGTAGAGAACTGTATTTCCTGTTAGGTATATTAATGTGTTTGTAACGTTGTTATTTGATAGAGTGGTGTTTTCTATTGTCATATTTTCCAGATTGGTTATTAATGTGTCACCACAGTTGTTGTTTAGTATATGGCTGTTATTGATTATATTTTCCTTTGAATAATCTTGAATGTATATTAGTGAGTTATTTGCATTGTTTGATTTGAATGTGGTATTGTTTATTAGGATTAGTTTTCCATTGAAGTTATATATTCCAGCTCCAGTTCTTGCATTATTGTTTGTGAATGTAGAATTGTTAATTTGAATGTAGCCCATGTTGTCCATGTTATTTTTTATATTGTATATGGCACCACCATCAAAGTCGGATGTATTATTTTCAAATGTGGAGTTGTTTATGGTTAAATTACCTGTGTTGAATATGGCTCCACCGCCTAGGGTATTTTTTGTTGTTGCATGATTATTTTTGAATATTGTGCTGTAGATTATTGTTGTTCCAGAGTTATATATTGCACTTCCATAATTTTTTGACGTGTTTGTAATCGTCATGTTTTCAATGATAAGTGTATTATTTGAATTTACTTGGATGAAGCTTTTTGTATTATTTCCTGTTATTGTACTTCCTTGTCCATTGATTATTAATTTTTTTCTGTTTTCTAGGTTATTTGCCCATATTATTTTGTTTGTGATAGTATAGTTTCCTTTTTTTAGATTTATTGTGTAATTTGTCGTGTTTGATTGTTTTGCGTTGTTTATTGCTTTGATGAATTCGGAATATGTTGACACGTTTTCAGTGGTTGGTTTTTCCAGGGGTTCTTTTTTTATTGCTTGTTTTATTGTTTTATTTGTGATGTGAGGGGTTATATATGTATGTGTTGTGTCCTCATTGTGTATTATTGTGTTGTTTTCGGGTGTTTCTGTTGCGTTTAGTGTGTTAATACTTCCAATTATGGTGATTGTTAGAAATATTATTAGTAGTGTGTGTTTTTTATTCATGTTTCTTCTTTTTTAACATCTCCTTTTTCTATATAACATCATTGTTTTTAAACAATGATTATTTTTTAATATAATTTTTAAACTATTTATAATTTTTTATCTTTTTTTATATTAATTATTGAAAATAATTAAGATATTTATATTAAATTAATATTTATATATATGGTGTTTCTATTTTGATTTTATATATAAGTTTATATAGTTTAAAACGTATATATAAAAGTAGACAGTTTATTATGTATATATAAAAACAGGTTTAATAACAATGACTGAATTTAACAAATGCACTTGTGTAAAAGTTAATAAAGAAAAAATGGACTTAATAAAAGCTAAAGGATTAAATTTACAAGACTTACTAGATAAAGCAATGGATAACGAGCTACAACTCGATAAAATAACAAACAATGAAGAAAGAATTGAAGAGATTGATAAGGAAATAGAAAAACTAGAAAAAGAACGTGATGAGGCAATAGCTGATTGTCAAAAGAAAATAGACATATTAATGCGTAATCTTATTGAATCAAAAAATCATGAAGAAGAAAATTACAATAAACAAATTCACATTTTAGAACTAGAAAAAAAATTGCTAAATGAAAACCAAAAAGAGGAGGAGTAAATATGACAAAAAAAGTAGTAGTATTAATGGGTAGTCCAAGAGAAAATGGAAATACAAATATATTATGTGATGAATTTATAAAAGGAGCAAAAACAACAGGAGCCAATGTTAACAAGATAATAATTCAAGATCAAAATATTAATTACTGTATTGGCTGTAGTTCCTGTTATAAACAAGGAGAAAAATATTGTGTGATATTTGATGATGACATGAGATATATTCTTGATGAAATGGATAAAGCAGATGTAATTGTATTTGCATCACCATTATATTTCTATACTATAACAGGACAAATGAAAACATTAATCGATAGAATGACACCAAGATACCAAGATTTACATGATAAAGAAGTGTACTTCCTCTCATGTGGTATTACAGGTTCACAGGATAATTTTAATCGTGCAATAGAAGATTTCAGAGGATTATTAGATTGTATGCCATCACCAAAAGAAAAAGGAATGGTATTAGCTACAGGTGTATGGGAAGAAGGCGAAATAAATAATACAAAATTTGTACAAGAAGCATATGAACTAGGAAAAACAGTTGATGATTAACATGGTTAATAAACAATGGGCTATTAAGGGACCATTAAGCTTAAATGATGGAAATTGGGGTGAATTATTTGAAAATGCAGCTAACATAACATATGAATTAAATAATTTACATCCCTCAGAAGAAACAAAAAAACAGGAATTGCTAAAAGAACTATTTGGTAAAATAGGTGAAGGAACAACAGTAATGTTGCCATTCTATTGTAATACAGGTGTAAAAACTATAATAGGAAAAAATACTTTTATAAATAATAATTGTAACTTTTTAGATACGGATATAATAGAAATAGGAGATAATACATTACTAGGCCCTGGAGTAAATGTTCTAACTGCGGATCATCCTGTTTCTACACGTGAAAGAATATTACCTGTAGATGATGATTTAGAAGATGAAAATTATTCATATATTGATGAAAAAGGAAATTTTGATGATTCTATTGAGTATACATTTGTTAACACCAGAAAACCAGTGAAAATAGGTGATAGATGTTGGATTGGTGCCAATTCTATAATACTTCCTGGAGTTACTATTGGAAATAATGTAGTTATCGGGGCTGGAAGTGTTGTTACTAAGGATATACCAGATAATGTAGTTGCTGTAGGCTCACCAGCAAAAATAATTAGAGAAAATAAATAAAAAGAATATTAAATTACACAATAAGGAGTTTATGAAAATGAAAAGTATGGGTTTTGGAATGATGAGATTACCTCTCCTAGATAAAGATAATACAAAAAGTATAGATCAAGAACAAGTAAATAAAATGGCTGATGAATTTATAGAAAAAGGATTTACCTATTTTGACACTGCATATCCATATCATGATGGAGAAAGTGAAGTAGCATTTAGAAAAGCAGTAACTGAAAGATATTCCCGTGATGAATTTATTGTAGCAGATAAGTTACCAATATTTTCAATAACAAGCGAAGACCAATTAGAACCAATTTTCAATGAGCAATTAGAACGCTGTGGCGTTGATTACTTTGATTATTACCTTATGCATAATGTCAGTGGTTTATCTGAAAAAGGTTTCCGTGACGTAGATTCATTTAAATTTGCAAATGAGAAAAAAGCTGAAGGAAAAATTAAACATCTAGGATTTTCTACACATGCACATGCTGATTATATTGAAGAGATAATTAAGGAACATCCTGAAATGGAATTTATACAATTACAGATAAATTATCTTGACTGGGAAAATCCAGGAGTAGAAGCTCGTAAATGTTATGAAGTAGCATGTAAATATGATTTACCAATCATTGTAATGGAACCATTAAAAGGCGGTTTTTTAGCAGATGTACCCGAGAAAGCAGAAAAACTAATGAGAGATTATAATGGACAATCCCCAGTGGAATGGGCATTAAGATATGTGTTAACATTAGATAATGTGAAGATGGTTCTTTCTGGTGCAAGTGCTTATGAACAATTGAAGAGTAATATGGATATTCATGAGAATATGAAACCATTAAATGATGAAGAATTAGATATAATCCATCAAGTGGTTGATATTATTAATGATAATATAACAGTTCCATGTACTAAATGTAATTACTGTGTATCATCATGTCCTAAAGATATTAATATTTCAAAGTTATTTGACTTATATAATAATGAAATGATTGAAAATATTGATGGCTTCACAGCTACTGGTAACGAATATCTTAATTACAGTAAGATTGAGGGAAATGGTTTAGCATCTGATTGTATAGAATGTGGTGCATGTGTAAAACAGTGTCCTCAGCATATTGATATTCCTAAGTATCTTAAAGATGTTGCAGCTAAATTTGAAACACCATTATATGGTTTTAATACTGAATAATTCAATAAATTTTTAGGATTTATCCTATTTTTCTATTTTTTTTATATTGTATTTTTGAGGTGATTATTTATGAAAAAATTAGGTTTTGGATTAATGAGATTACCCTTAATTAATGATAATGATCCGTCAAGTATTGATTTTGACAAGGTTTTTGAGATGGTTGATATATTCATGAAGAACGGTTTTAACTATTTTGACACTGCTCATACTTATTTAAAGGGTAATAGTGAAAAAGCTTTTCGTAAGGCTCTAGTAGATAGATATCCTCGTGATTCTTATATTATTGCTGATAAATTGCCTATTTTTAATTTGACTAATTCAAGTCAGATGCAGGATATATTTGATGAACAGTTAGAGCGTTGCGGTGTGGATTATTTTGATTATTATATGCTTCATAATGTATCTACAAATCATATGAAGAAGTTTACTGATATAGATTCCTTTGGATTTGTCAGAAAGAAAAAAAGGGAAGGTAAAGTAAAACATATTGGTATTTCTTGTCATGATTCCCCTGAATTTCTTGATAGAATATTAAATGAACATCCTGAGATTGAATTTGTTCAATTACAGATTAATTATCTTGATTGGACTGATAATAATATACGTGCAAGGGATTGTTATGAAGTAGCATGTAAACATGATTTACCTGTTATTATAATGGAACCATTAAAAGGTGGTACATTGGTTGATGTTCCAAGTACTGTTAAAGACATGTTTAATAATTATGATGAACATGATAGTGTGGTTTCATGGGCTATTCGTTTTAATCTTTCATTGGATAATGTTTTTATGATGTTAAGTGGAATGAAATCTGTAGAAGATATTAATGAAAATATTTCAATAGTAGATAATTTTAAACCTATGGATGAGGTAGAAAAATCTATTTTAAATAAAGCAGTTGATATTATAAATGATACAATAGAAATAAAATGTACTTCTTGTAATTATTGTATAGATGTATGTCCTCAAAATATTAATATTCCTAAATATTTTGACTTATATAATAAACAAAAATTGTTAAATCATGAGAATTCATATTCCATGTATTATAATAATTACGTTTCATATTCTAATCACGCATCTCCAGATAAATGTATTAAATGTAAACAATGTATGGAAGTATGTCCTCAAAATATCAATATTCCTAATAATCTGGAAAAAGTAGTAAAAACATTTGATAATTGAATTTTTTTATATGGTATGAATTTAATATATAATAATATAGTTAGGGATTTGTGATATAACATGAAAAAATTAGGGTTTGGATTTAAACGCCTGCCTTTAGTAAATAAGAAAGATATAAAAAGTATTGACCTTGATAGATTAAATGGTATGGTTGACCTTTACATTGAAAAGGGATTCAACTACTTTGACACATCATACATTAGTCATAATGGCATGTCAGAAGTGGCTATTCATAAAGCTGTAATTAACAGATATCCTCGTGAATCAGTAATATTAGCTGATAAATTGCCAACTATGTCTGTAGATGGATCATATGACTTGGAAGAAATATTTAATAAGCAGCTAGAACGTTGTGGTGTTGACTATTTTGATTATTATATGATTGATATTGATTCCTTCTCTGAAAAAAAATTAGTTAAAGATGAATCATTCAAATTCATGGAAAATAAGAAACATGAAGGTAAGATAAAGAATATTGGAATTTGTTTTTCTGGAAAACCAAAGGATTTAGATGGTTTATTAGATAAACATCATGAAGTAGATGTACTACAATTACCTTTAAATTACTTTGATTGGGATAATTTTGAAGTATCCTCGGGTAACTATTATAATGTAGCTAGAAAACATGGAAAAGATATAATAGTTATGGATCCATATAAAGGAAGAACTTTAATTGATTTACCTGAAACAGTTATTAGATTATATAATAATTATGATAATAAATTATCTAATGCTTCATGGGCTGTTAGATTTTTAGCTAGTCTGGATGGAGTTATCATGGTTGTAAGTGACATGAGTAAAATTGAGCATGTTGCTGATAATGTAGGTTATATGGTTAATTTTAAACCAATTACTGATGAAGAAAAAGAAATAATTAATAGAGGAGTTCGTATAATCAAAAGTAGGATGGAAATTCCTTGTGTTGGATGTCTACAATGTTTAGATGTTTGTCCGATGGATATATTAATACCAAATTATCTTAATTTATTTAATACATACAGAATGTCCTCTGGTTTGAGAAATTATTCTCAGAAAAGATTTTATCAAACATTTGTGTTGAATAAGAAATATAGGGGAGCATATGAGTGTATTGGATGTGATAACTGTATAGATGTTTGTAGTAAGCATATTGATATTCCTAAAGTGTTAAAAGCTGTTTCTTTTGCTTTTGATGATTATCAATATTTCTAATTTTCTTCTTTTTTTAACATTTTTTTTATTCAGTATTATTCTTTTTTTATTATTTTATTACTAATTATTATTTTTTTTAAGATAAATTATACTTCTTTATCATGTCATGGTTTAGTAATTTATCATATGAGCATATTTTCATTTAACCTCCACTAATTTTTATTATAATTTAGTTTAACGTTATACGTATACCCCTATAGGGCTATAGAACGTTTATATAGTGGTATTTACATAATACTAACTAGGAATTAAATAACTAAACTTATCTCATAGGTTTAATTCGAGTTATTAATTATAAAAAAAATTTTGAGGTGAAAATAAATGCACATACCAGATGGAATGATTACAGGATATCCATTAATAATATATGCAGCAGTTGCAATAATACTTCTAGCAATAATATTCTATAAATCTAAAGACCAACTAGATGAAAAGAGTATACCTATGATTGCATTGTTTGTAGTAGCTACTGTAATAGTTCAAATGATTGAACTTCCACTACCTGTTGCAGCATGTGTCCACGTATCCTTAATCACAATACTAGCACTATATGATTTAAGAACTTCAATGATAGTATACATGTTCGTAACAATAATACAAGCATTCTTTGGAGAAGGAGGAATCTCCACATTAGGAGTAAACCTATTAAACTTAGCTATACTAGCACCAATAATAGCTTATGGAATATATAAACTATTACATAAAATAAACAGAGATGTAGCATTATTTATATCAGGTTTTGGTACAATAACATTACTTGGATTAATAGCAAGTATAGAATATGCAATAGCAGGAACATTCCCAATAACTTATGGACTAACCATAATAGTACCTGTTGAGGCAGGTGTAGGAGTACTTGAAGGTGCTGTAACAATAATTGTTATGAGAGCATTAAAAAGTCTTAAACCAGAATTAGTACCTGTAATGTCAGATGATAATTAATCATTACTCATTTTTTATTTTTTATTTTTTTTTTATTCAATAATATGCACCCTAAATAATATAAATAAAATCTTCATGAAAAACATAAACCTTTTTTTTTAAATTATTTAAATTTTAGAATTCTAACAAAATAATCCTAAAATTACATTTGAAAATAGGGATTTGAAAAAATAAAGAGTATATTCATAAGATTAAAAATGAAAAGCTATTCAACTCTTTTTGTTAATAATATTTATTGATATATTATAATGTACAGAAATAATATTTTATATAATGCCAATGTTTAATTATGTTCATTGATAAAATAAATTATATAAAAATTATGGATATTAATATTATGTCACCAGATATAAATGATGCATTAGATTTATTTAATGAAGTCACAGGAACTAATGATTTATCAGATGGATATCGACAAAAATTATCTGAATTACATTTAAATGAAACTGATGGATATATTGTTAAATTAAAACTTAATAATGAAATATTATCTGGAAAATTAGCTAAAGAAGATGTTATTCCTAGATTAAATTATGTTTTAAATCTTTTATCTTCTCATAAATCACATAATAATCACATATTCCAGTTTAATAAAGATGTTTTATTATATCTGAATAATCATAATGAGAACAAGGTTATTTGTGAAAAATGTGGATGTCCTATATTGGCTATAGATAAATATTGTTATAATTGTGGCTATGAACAAGTTCCACAAATTACATTATTTGAATTATTATCCAGTATAAAATCTACACAGATTAAACCAGGAGATATTTTAAGAATTAACAGAGATAATACAATTGAATTAACCTCTTTTAATGAAGATCCATCGGAATTAAGAAATATAATTGAGGATAAAGAATTAGAAGATTTATATGAAAATAAGATTGAAAAAATTGAACTTTATCATCACTATTTTAAAGTAATTTTATTATATTATATTAAAAAATATGAGAGTATCGAATATATTAATAAAGAAGTTTACTCATCATATAAAATAAACAATGTTCTTGAAGTAATAAATGAATTAGCAAATGATGGATTAATTAAAATTCGTAAGGGTAAATTTTATCAGAATTTTTCAAATTTTTTATCAGTATTAGATTATAAGGATATTCATAAAATAGCTAATAAAAGGGACAACTGGCTTTATTCTTTAACTGATAAAGGAGAGGCATATTTAAATAATAATAAACATGTATTAATTTATAATTTTTTCATAATCAACACGTGTATGGATGATATTATTAGTTTTGATAATTTCATTTCTACTAATCAAAATGTTGATCAAGAGGATTTACTTGTATCATATATTATTTTTAAACGTGAAAATTTCTTTAAAGAAAGAATGCTTGGTTCCTGTATATCTAGTTATGATTTAGAGGCATATTATTATGAAATTAATAAAGATACTTTAAATCAAATTGTAACATTATTAAAGAAGTTTATTTTTGGATTAAATTATAATTACATGTCTGTTAAAAGTATTAAGCCAATTGATTCGAATTTCATTGAATATTTAAGTAACGTGTTAACAGATAATTCAATAAATATGAATAAATTAAAAATAAGCTTTTCCACTGCTTATGATTCAATGAATGTTGATAAATTAATTTTTTCAAAAGAAGAATCTTTAAATTATCTTCTTAAATGTTTAAACAGTGAAGATATTAATAATATGAATTTTGAATTAACAAAGATTTATCATGAAAAGATTAATGATTAAGCACTCTCTTTTTCATAGAACTTTTCATAATATTCCTTATTTTTTATTATTTTTGGATATATTTGCTTATCATTCATTATTTCATAACTGTTTATTATCATATCCATAAGGTAGACATTTTGTAATATATAATTACTTTTTTCAATGTCAGTTATACAGATAGGTTCAGCTATTGTTTTAGTATTATTTATTTGGAATTCTTTGATTATTTTTTCTTCTAATTCTTTATCTATAAATGTACTTAATATTTGATGTATGCTCTCAGTCATACTCTTACCTATAATAACTGCCCGTAGAATTATGTTTTTATCATAGTTTAAATCAGCACATATTGAATTAAAGGATGAGTATGAAACATATTCCGGTGGTAAGTATTCTTTTTCTATACTACTTGCACAATATTCACTGATTAATAGTATGGATGGTATTGTTATCATTGTTTGTATAAATGATTCAAGCATAGGTGTTTTTCTTACATTCCATAGAAAGATTAATATTTCTTCTATTATCTCATTAAATAGGTGATGTGTTAATTCATGTAATATCGTGGCTATTTGGATTGCTGAGTCAAACTGTTTATCTATACATATTACATTGTATGCGTACTCACCATATGTATTGCCTCTATTTTTATATATTACTTTAGCATATGCATCAGCAATAGCTTTTATTCTATTTAGGGGGGTCATTTTCTTTTTATATATTATTTCATTTTCACCTGTTTCTATAATGTTCTGAATAATTGCTTTATATGATTCTATTCTCAATATTTTATCTGTTAATTGATGATAATGAGTGGCTGTAAATAATTCCTCTATAGTGTTGATTTCATTATTTGTTTCATATTCCTTGAAATTATGTAAGATCTCCCCGCAATCTTTACAATAATCTTGGTTTATAGAGTTTTCTACGCCACAGCAAGAACAATATATTTTATCATTCATCTTAATCATTTTTTTATTATTTTGGAAAGTATTATTTTATGATATTTATTATCTGATTTAATAATTCAATAAGTTTTGGATCTTTTAGTTTATGATA
Source organism: Candidatus Methanosphaera massiliense (assembly GCF_028890305.1). Classification (NCBI taxonomy): domain Archaea; kingdom Methanobacteriati; phylum Methanobacteriota; class Methanobacteria; order Methanobacteriales; family Methanobacteriaceae; genus Methanosphaera; species Candidatus Methanosphaera massiliense. Next base: position 58,920 of record NZ_JARBXM010000002.1, on the reverse strand, counting down.
TACCCATACACCATCTTTTTCACTTTCTATAAATCCTGCGTTTTTTAGTATCTTTAGATGGTGTGATATGTTTGATTGTGGTTTATCAAGAACTTCTTGGATAGAACAGGTACACTTTAAATCAGTTCCCAATAAGTATAGAATTTTTAATCTTGTAGGGTCTGATAATGCTTTTAATTTATCAGAATAATCTTCAAATTCTTCATTGGAGGGTAATGTTTTTTCGAGTTCTCGCAGTTCTTTAATGTTTTGTTTTTTTAAATCTTCATGATTCATTTAAACCTACATCCTACCTTTTTTTCTAGTTTATTTTATGTTTATTGTTCTTTATTAATAAAACTAGTTTTTAATTTAAAAAAAGTAGAATACTCCCTAATAGGGGGAGTATTTCTTTTTTGATTGATAATAAATTTATACTATCTTTTTCTAAGTTAGTATAATAGGATAATTTGTTATTATTATTGTTAACAATTTTTTTTTAGTCTTTATTTTTTTGCAGATTCTAAAGTTTTTTCTAAAATTAAATTAGTATTATTATTTTTATTACTATTTTTAATTGTTTTTTCTTTATCATTATCTGCACATGATTATGTATCAATATATATTAATATATAAATGTTTTTATATTTAAAAATTAATATAAAAATAAACTAAAATATATAATAATGGTGAAAAGGATTATGATTACAAAAAAAGAAATAAATTCTGATGGAATAGAAGTAATATCCGATGCTGTTATTGTTATCATAATGACAGTACTAGTAATACAATTACCTCAACTAGAACAGCCATCATTAGCAGCTATATGGAAACTAAAATTCTTATATTTACCATATATTATAAGTTTTATAATATGTATAACCCTATGGATGAATCATCATACTATATTTCAACAGGTAAGAACTATCAATAATTCAGTTATTATAATTACAGCTGTATTATTAGTACTGTTAATTATATTACCTTACATAACATCATTACTCTCAGAGAATTTTCACTCATTAATCTCACAGTTAATATATAGTATTAATTTTATTCTAGTATACATAACATTTCTGATATTAACCAGATGTTTAGTAAATATTAGTGGGAAATTAAATGAAATCAGTTATAATAAAAAAGAAGTCATGATAGTTTTAGTATTATTTATCCTAGGTATCAGTATAGGGTTAAATGGATATCCTGAATTAATAAGTGTCTTTTGTTTATTATCATCAATAGTATGGTATTTTATATAATAATTATTTTAATAGAAAGTGTAATAAAATATAAAAGAAGGATGTTAGAGAAGGATTAAATTCTAAAGAATTCTTTAGTATTATTAGTTACTATTTCTCCTAATTTTTCATATGGTATGTTCATTTCCTTTGCAATTCTTTTTAATATATGTGGAAGATATTTTGGTTCATTTCTATTTTTCTTAGGCTTCTTCTCAAAATCACGTGGCATTAAAAATGGTGCATCTGTTTCAATCATTAATTTTTCTGGTGGAATTATTTTAATAGCCTTTAATAAATCTTGGTTACGTCTTTCATCACATATCCATCCGGTAACACCAATATAACATCCAAGGTCAAGATAATCCTCAGCTTCATATTTAGTTCCTGTAAAACAATGAACTACAGAGCGGTCTGTAACATTTTTATGTTTTCTAAGGATTTTAGCAAAATCATCATAAGATTCTCTGTCATGTAAAAATAGGGGCATGTCAAGTTCTTCAGCTAGTTTAATCTGTTCTTCAAACCATTTTCTCTGAACATTCTGTGGAGAATAATTACGGTTATAATCTAATCCACATTCACCGATAGCAACTACACAATCTTTTGAGGCAAGTTTTCTAAGAGTAGGTATAGTATTTTCATCACAAGTCTTTGCGTCATGAGGATGAACACCACAGGTAGAATATAATACTCCAGGATAGTTGGTAGCATAATTAGCAGCACTAATACTTGAAGGTACACTGCTTCCGGTAATAATAGCTTTTGTCACACCATTTTCGGTGGCATCATCCATAACTTTTTTTCTATCATTTTTATAAGATTTATGCATTAAATTAAGACCAATATCAATAAGTTCCATAATATTAAAACTCCAAATTTTATTCCTTACATTAATATTTAGAAATGTTCATTTATTATTTTTTTTAAATAATGCTGATTATATAATAAAAAAAAGAGTGTATCTTAAACAGTCATTAAAAGAAAAAGAAGAGAGGAGATATTATTTTTTTTATATAAGTCCTAATATTGTTGTTCCAAGAGGTATTGTTAAGTTAGCTTCTATGAATGCTGCGATTATTAATAGTATTGTGAAAATTACTAGTAATATTAAGCTATCAACTATCATTCGTCCACCAACAATCACATAATCAGTAAATGGTGCGTCATCATTTGGAATTCCACTAAGTATTGTTATTATTGCCTGTGTTAATCTAAATCCTGCAGCTCCTGATAGTATTATAGCTGTGAGTTCTACTATTCCATGTGGTAATGTGAATGTAAGGTAGTATACTATTGGTAGTGTTGATCCTGTAAATCCAATTACTAATGCATTGTATATTAGTAGGTATAGTGTTACTATACTGAAATATGCTCCGCCTAAGAACATGTTTATTGCTACTGTGAAGTTATTGGTAAATAATGGTACTGTTGATAGTTGTACTGTTCCATTGTTTACTCCTTCATTCATTCCTTGAAGAGCTGGCATTACTAATTGCTGGAATACTGATGGGTAATAGTATGATAGTAATGTAAATGCAATAAAGATGACTATAGATAGGGCTATGTGATATTTCATTCTATGATAATATTGGATTATTCTACTTTGTTTTTTATTTACTACTTCTGTGTTATTAATATTGTAATCATAAACATTGTAGAATATCTTGTATGTTATTGATGTACATGCTTGTGCTATTAGTGCTGATAATATGAGAAATGCATAACTTGGCTGTATTAGATAAATTACACATATTACTATAAGATATCCAATGTATGCTATTTTTTCATAGTTGTTTTCTACTAGACATGTAATTATTAGTGATGCAAATACTATTGTAGGTAGTTCTACGTCTATTATTTCTGCCATGGGTACCTGTGAAGACCATGCACATAGAACATAAATTAATATAGCTAATAGTATTGTTGTCAGGTATTTATATAACGATTTTTTCTTTTCTGGTTGTTTTATGTTTTTTTGTTCTTCTTGAGGTATTTCCTGTGACGTGTTTGGATTGGGTTTGTTTACCTCTTCATTTGTTATATATATGATTTTATCATCTTTCATATATCTTATCCTCCATGTGGAGTATTGTCTATATTTTTATATTTTGTTTTAATATAGTAATATAATCCACATTTTTTTTGTAGCAATACTTATTATTAATATTTCTAAATATGTACAATTTTTGTACATTTGTTGTAATTATATTTATTTTTGATAGTATATAAAAATTTTTTGAGTATATTTATTGTACATCACTTATTTAATATATTAATAAAATTAGAAATAATAAGTAATTAAAAAAAATTAATGAGTGAAAACTATGAAAATAAGAGTATCTCAGTTTAATTCTACTACTGATGATTTAACAATTGTCATTGATTTATTAAGAGCAAGTACAACAATAACAGTGGCATTAAATAATTTCAATAAAGTAATTCCTGTTAACAGTACGGATAAAGCATTAGATTTACAGGATAATAATACAATACTAGCTGGAGAAAAGGATTTAAAACCAATCGAAGGATTTGATTTATCAAATTCTCCACATAAAATTAAAGATTATACTGCTGACACACTAGTATTAAAAACTACTAATGGAACACGTGTATTAGAAAACATATATAACAGAAATAAGAATATTAAGATATTAATAGGATCTGCAATTAATGCACGTGCTGTTGCAGATAAAGCATTATCATTAGCTACCGATGAAATAGAATTAATCATGGCTGGATGGCATGGACTTTTCAGTACAGAAGATTGTATAGGTGCTGGGTTAATAGTTGAAGAAATAGTAAATATTGCTAATGAAAGATCTATTGACTTAGATGTTGAAGAATCTGCATTGATTTCAAAGTTATTATCAAGTAATCATGATAGAGCTAGAGAATTAATAGATACCTCTCTTGCAGCAGAACGATTAACAAAACATGGTTTTAAAGATGACATAGTAGTTTGTCATGAAATCAGTAAACTTGACATAGTTCCTCTATATAAGGATGGTAAAATAATTAATTTATAATCTTCATTAATATTTATTTAAAAAAGTGGTAGATTTAAATGGTATTTTCTAGGGAATTAATGGATGATGTTGAAGAGATATTTGAGAATGATTATGGAGGACATGATTTTTTTCACACACTGCGTGTCATGAGAATAGCAAAATACATAGCTAAAATAGAAGGAGCAAATACAGAAATAGTGGAACTTGCGTCATTACTTCATGATGTTGATGATTATAAGATAACAGGAAGAAATATGGATTCAGTTGAAAATGCATGTAAACTTATGAATAAGTATAATATTGATAAACAGGTACAACTACAAGTAACAGATATTATAAAAACAGTTTCTTTCAAGGCAAATGACACGGAAATTCCTTCTTCACTTGAGGGTCAGGTTGTACAGGATGCTGATAGATTAGATGCATTAGGGGCAATAGGTATTGCCAGAGCATTTGCTTATGGTGGTAGCAGAGGCAATATGATTTATAATCCAAATAGTAAGCCTAATCTTAACATGAATAGTGACGAGTATGTTAAGAATAAAACGACTACTATCAATCATTTCTATGAGAAACTGTTACTATTAAAAGATATGATGAATACAGAGACGGGTTATAATATTGCAATAAAAAGAGATCAGTTTATGAGAGATTTTCTTGAAGAATTTTATCGGGAGTGGAATAATATATGAAAAATATGTAAAGGAGTTTTTACTGGACTCCTGGTTTAAATCCAAATATTTTTTGTGCTAATCTGAATGCTATCTTGTTTACAAATAGTGTTACTATAAGATATGCTACTAGCCATCGAATAGGCCAGTATAATAAGCACATTTCTATGGGCATGCCCATTGGCGTGGCAAAAATGAGTGGCATTAATAAGCTCATGAAGAAGCTTATAAAAAAAGCTATAGGGTTCCAAAATATTTTCTTAAGTTCTTTTTTATATTCCAAAAATATACCTCGTTTTTTTTGATTAATTTACAGTGTTATATTACTTATTGTTATCTGTCTTTTCTAAATAGACATTTATTATATTAAACTTAAGTTAAAAAAAATATAAATAAGTATTTATTTTATTTAGTATCCATGATGTTCTAGGACGTGGTACATTTTGTATCTTGGTACTCTTAATATGTCATGTGTGTTTTTTGTGTTGTATATTTCGGATAGTTTTGTTGTTTCTAGAAATACTCTTCCTTCAGCAATTCTTATTAATAGTTTCATGTCTTCGGGTTTTATTATATCATCAGGGTTAGCTGTTATTCTGTCTATATCTTCGTTTAATTCCATGATTTTTAGTGCTATTTTGCCATCGTAGGGAATGTTGTTTTCTATACAGTATTCTAGTAGATATTTATGGTAACCTTTTATGAATATTAATTCGTCTTTTATTCCTAAATCGTTTAGTGTTAGATTTTTTGTGTTCATTTTTTCGTTATTCCTTAAATGATTATATTTTTAGTTGTATATTATTGTATCTGGTTTTCTTTTTTTATGTTAATTGCTGTCAACATATGTTGTATTTTTCTTTTACTATTTCTCGTACTTCATCAAATGTTTTTATGGGTTCTTTATTGTTTTCATGGTCTCCTATTATTTTTTCCATGTATATCATATTGTACCAGTTGTTGAATTTATATGCACAGTTGTGAAATTCTCCTACTCTTTTGAATCCCATGTGTTCATGGAAATTTTCGCTGTTTTTTGTTAGGTATTCATCTTCAATTTTAGGGTAGCTTATACATGCATTAAGATTAGTAATGTTTTGTTCTTTTAGTATTTTTTCTAAAGAATCGTATAACTTGGACCCTACTCCTAATTGTTTGTAATCTTCATCTACGTATATTGATGTTTCTACTGACCAGTTACATGCTGCTCGTGTTATAAATTTACTTGCATAACAGTATCCTATAATTTTATCATTGTATACTGCTTTTAGGTAGGGGTATGTTTTGAGGGTGTTGGTTATACGATCTCGGAATTCTTTTACTGATGGTACAGCTACTTCAAATGTTATCGCAGTGTTTTTAACGTATTTTTTGTATATTTTTTGTAGTTCTTCTGCATCATCTGGGGTTGCAATTTTTATAGTTACTATACTTTCTTTATTTATTTCCTTTTGCATGTTTTTGCCTCATTAATCTTTTGTTTGATAACATGTTGAGCATTATTCGTATTTTAATTACTTAATGTATTTTTATTATAGTGATTATATATAAATTTTTTGATATATATGAAAATGAATATATTATTTTTAATGAACATGTCCTTATCAGATTAATAATAATAAAACAAATAGAGATTATTCTTAGAATAAGATGGTTTTTTCTAAATTGTAATTGATTAAAAATAGAATTTAAAAAAAATAATTATGTTTGGAAATATTGTTTTTGGTGATTAAGGGTTAAAATGATTAAATAGAGTTATCTTCTATTTCTATTGATTCTGCTTCTTCTTCACGTAAAGCTAGTGAAAATCCTTGAATTCTTACTTCTATTGGGTATCCTAGTGGTGCTTTTCTTTGAAATGTTATGGGTGTTCCTTTAACAAATCCCATTTCACGTAGATGTTTACCAAGAGATCCTGTTATTTTTGGTTTTTTTATTACTCCAGTTTCTCCTTCTTTTAAATCATTTACTGTTCTAGTCATTTTTTGTCAACTCCTTATTATACCACTACCCCTAGGGGTATATAATAATATAAACTACATACTATATAAACATTACAATAAAAAATTCAAGTAAATCCATTAAATTTAAGAATAAATAAAAAATACATTATAAAATAATAAAAAGAAGATAAATGATTATAAACTATACTCAACACAATGACTATTACACTTAATAACTTCATCATCTAAACAAACAGACTCACCTTTTATCATAGAATAAAGCTTAGATAACTTAGGTGGCAATTCCTTAAAAGTATCAAAACTATCAACGACACATCTTTCTTTATCTTCAACTAAAACATCATAAACCTTCTTAGGATTAAACCAGCAAATACTATAATAATACTTATCAGATTCAAGAATAACATGCTCAAAAATAATAACACCAAAATCATACAGCATGCTTATTTCATTTTCATTCTCCTTATCCTTCTCAATTCTAGTATTCTCAGTTTCCTTGTAACCTTCACTTAACATAAAAATCACCTAAGATAATCTTCTATTATTATAAACTATAAACTTAATAGTATAATATATAATCTATTAGAAAAAAACAACATATAATCATTTATCATAAAATAATTAAAGTGGAAAATATGAAAAAATTAATTATATTTGATTTTGATGGAACATTATTCAACACAATGCCTGATGTAGCAAATTGTCTTGACATAGCATTAAAAAAACATAATTTCCCCCAACTAACATACAACGAATATGAAAATGCAGTTGGAGGAGATATAACACAAGTAATATCAAATGTATTAAAAGAAAATAATACACCAGAAAACATCGAAAAAGTAAAAACAACCTACCAAAAAATATACCTAAACAATCCTAATGAATTAACAACACTTTATGATGGAATACATCAACTATTACAAACATTACAAGAAAATAACATAAATTTAGCAATAAACTCTAACAGAAAAACAGAATCAATAAAATATTATACATCAAAATTCTTAAATGACATAACATTTAATTATATAAGAGGAAATAACCCTAATATTCTACCTAAACCAGATCCAACCAATCTACTGAATATCCTTAAAAAATCCAACATAAAAAAAGAAGAAGCTTTATATGTGGGAGATACAAATGTAGATGTAGAAACATCACAAAATGCAGGAGTAGATTGCGTAATAGTTAAATGGGGACAAGGAAATGAGAAAAACATGAATAAAAATCATATAATGGGTGTTATAGATAAACCAGAAGATTTATATAGCTTCATAGAATAAATAAATATAAAGCTATTTATGCTCTTCACATTAAATAAAAAAAACTTATTAGTAACTTTATCAAGATATAAAAGAGTAATAAATAGATTTAATAAAAAAAAGGAGATTACTTATATGATAATCACAACAACTGAAAACATACCTGGAAAAGAATATGAAATTCTAGGATTAGTAAATGGAAACAACATCCAATCAAAAAATATCTTCAGAGATTTCACACAGGGAATAAAAAACATCACGGGTGGAGAACTACACGCTTACACAGAAATGATGATGGAATCAAGAAACACAGCAGAAGAACGAATGATAGAACAAGCAAAGAAATTAAACGCTGATGCAATAGTAATGGTTAGATTTAACACTAGTTCAATAGTTGAAAATTCTTCAGAAGTACATTGTTATGGTACGGCAGTTAAATTTATCTAAAAAACAATTAATAACTTCCTCTTCTTCTTTTTTTCGTATTATTTCTAAAAATATCCTACTTTTCTATAAAAACTATAAATATTAAAAAATCTAGAAATTTAATCATTATTGAAACTAGTGATATCATGTTTGAGAAATTAAAATCGATATTTAGGGAAGTTTTTGATTTAAGCATGGACACTGCTCAACCAGATGTAATCTATGAAAGAGTTATCGGTGGTACAAGAGTAAAAGGTACAAATGCTGTATTATTGATACTATCAATATTTATTGCCTCAGCAGGGCTAAATTCTAATTCAGTTGCTGTGATTATAGGAGCAATGTTAATATCACCACTTATGGGTGGTATAACCGCAGCTGGTTATGGTGCAGGAACTAATAATTATAAAATGACTAGAAATGCACTTGTTAAGGTAGCTTTTCAAGTTGTAGTTGCAATAATAATTTCCACGTTATATTTTAGATTTTCATTGATAACTACAACCATTCCAACAGAACAATTATTAGCACGTACAGAACCTACACTAACTGATGTGTTGATTGCCGTGTGTGGTGGACTTGCAGGAATACTTGCATTAACGAGGGAAGATAGTGGTACTGTTGTTATACCAGGTGTAGCCATTGCTACTGCTATTATGCCACCATTATGTACTGTAGGTTATGGTCTTGCAACTGCCCAATGGCACGTATCATTAATGGCATTTTATTTATTCTTTATTAATGCATTTTGTATTGGTGGTTCAGCAACAATAATGGTCAGATTACTAAAATTACCTACAGTTAAGGGTTTAACACCAGAGCAGCATAGAAAAGTTACAAGAAATTTCATAATATTAGCTATAATCATATTTATACCTGCAGCTATCATGAGTTTTTCAGTTTATATGGAACATGTAGAAGAGGGTAATGCTAATACTATGTATAGTGCTAATGATTCTTCTAGTATAAAGATGGATACAGGTAATGGTATTCAGAAATCAATAGATGAGAAATCACATATTAAAGTGTTAAATTACTTTTCTAATTCATTTATAAGTTATGAATATAATAATTTGATTTCGGCGAGTTTAGTTTAATATGCATAATTCTAAACTTCTTCTTTTTTTATTTAATTTTCATTAAAATATTAATTTAGTTTTTAATTTATTTAAATTTTAAAAAAATATATTTATTTTTATTATCATACATTACTATATTAGAGATAAAATATAGAGAAATTGATAATATGAGTATTTTAAGTAAATTAAAAAATTTATTTCATAGGAATGAAGAAAAGGATATTGATGATGAACCCTTAGATTTCATTGAACTATTCAAGGATTTGAAACATACACTTGTTGGTAAAGATACATTATTTTTAGTTAATGATAATAATAATGAAATTAGACAACACTATGATTCTACATATGAGGGACGTGTAGATTATGACTTATTTAGAAAAAGTATACAATCTAAGAAAAAATTCTTTAAAAGAAGAGACATGGCTTATGGTTTATATGCTATTCCAGATAAAAGTGTAACTCTACAAGATCAATTACCATTCGATACAGATAAGCCTGTAAGACATGTGGATAATTTAGGAGATGTTGTATCTGATTTATCTGTTGTCATTGACTCTGATGATTATGATATTAATGATACTCATATTAATCGAAAATCTGGTGTTAATGTAGCTGCATATATTTTATCTGATTTACATGAAAATCGTTCATATGAGGAATATTTAAGATTACTTATGAGTAAGTTAGATATAGTGTCAGTTGATGATTATAAGGGTGATTTATTGTCAACTCGTAACTGGTCTTATGGTGAAGGTGAATTAAAAGAGAAATATCTTAAGGTTCCTACTGAAAAGGTTAAAATTACGGATAATATTGTCAATGCTTCTGAATCTATTCCTGATGAGTTTAAATGGTTTTCTAATCGTGCTTCTGTCTATTGTAAGAATGAAAATAGTTATACCAATAAGAAATTATTGCTTTTAAATGACTCCTCTGGTCATAGAATTATTCCAGCATGTTTAACATATTACAGAGAGGTATTTTCTTACTGGGATCACTGGTACTTTAATAAAGATTTAGTAGAATGGTTTAAACCTAATGATATAATAGAACTAAGAACAGAAAGATTCCTAGATAACCCATTATGTCCTATTGTTGATGAGCAGTCTATTATGCCAATACAAGTTATAGGTAAATTTACTAGATGCTCTGTTGAAGACAACTATTTAAAGGTAGATGCTCATTTCGAAGATATTCATCATATGCCTGTTGATTGTGATTGTATTTTACTTATAAACTCACAGGTTATTGATACTAAACATGTTCAAAATGAATATTCATGTAGGCATAATGTTGAGATTTATGATGGAGTATTAAAGGTTAAAATAATTCTTCAAGGTAATCCAAGATTAAAAACAATAGCATTTTCAAAGCAAATTGAATTATAAATAAAAATTTAATTTGTATTTATTTTTTTCATAATTTCCTTTAATGGAAATATTTATATATGATAATTTTCATAATTATTATTTGTACTAAACTATAATAGATTATATTTATATGCCGTCGTGGCTCAGTAGGTAGAGCGTTCGGCTGTTAACCGATTGGTCACAGGTTCAAGTCCTGTCGACGGCGCTACATTTTTTTACTTATTTTTCATTAATTTTTAAAAATATTAAATACAAACTATTTAGTTTTTATATTAATAGTATTTAATTAAATAAATTAGGAGGTATATTGATGCGTGATAAACCAGTCTTATTACTCTTAGTGATTGTTATTATTGTAATTATTGGAGCAGTATCTGCTTTTTCATTATATCAACCAGAAAACAACACTACTAATAATACAACAGTTAATATTACAAACAATACTACTAACATTACTAATAATACCACTAGTAATGATACACCATCATCAAGTTCTAGTGATTCCTCAAGTTCTAACTCAAATAATGGACCATCAGTAGTTAGTACACATGATGAAGAAAATTATCAAGCTGGTGATGGTAGTCATTACAAACAGGTTGAATATTCTGACGGTAACTTCAGACAGTATGATTACAACGGTAAACTAATTGGTAGTTCATATGATAGTGATCAGAAATACTTACCAAGTATGGAGTAGTTACCAAAATAATTATTATCCACTTCCTTTTTTTAGGATAATAATATTCCACTATTTTTTTAAACTTTAATAATAAGTATTACTATTTATAAATACTATATTATAAAAAAATCCAAATAGAAATTCTTTTATTAATATATTTTAAAATGAGTTGATATTTTTCATGAATTTTAAGTTAGATAAGTATGGACGGGATTTTCCATTTTATAATAACAATCCTAAATTAAGAGCAAGAGATGTTATTATATTAATACTGGGAATTATTGTATCATTTCTTGTACTGGCTATAGTACCAATACGGGTTCTTGGTTCTACTTTATTTTCTATAATAAATGTCATAACATTAGCTTATGCTTGTAGATGGGATTTAAGTTTATTTTTTAAGAAATTCCATGAGGATGATATTGGTATTATTATCTTCTGTGTTATTGGTTATTATTTAACATCATTTATTGTAGGCTTTACTTTATTATCTAATGGTGTTAGTCATACACAGAATCCTGTAATGTATAATGTTACTTATGTTACATTAGTTATGACTGTTATTCAAATTGTTGGTGAGGAAATAATCCGGTTAGTGCCCTTTATATTAGTGTTAGCATTAGTTTACAGGTTTTCAAAGAATCGTATGCTTGGTATTGTCATTGGATTAATTGTCAGTTCAGGATTATTTGGATTAATACATGTTGGAGCATATAGTAATCTGTTATTTTCTGTGTTGAATGTTGGTCTTTCATCAATGTTTGTTACATTAGCATATATTAGAACTAAAAATATATGGGTATCATATACTGTTCATGCAATCATTGATTTAGTTATATTGAGTCTTGTGATGATTTTACAGGAGTTAAATATACCAATATCATTATTATTCTTATTATAGGAGGGTATTATTTTATTAATACTTATTTTCTTTTTTTCAGTTAGTTTTTAGCTAGTTTAATCTATTATTTTATTTATTTTTTTTAGAATTAGAAATTGGATCTATTATTTAGAATAAGTAGATTGAGTGGTGTTTAAAAATATATAAACGGAGGTATAATGAAATAGATGATTAGACAATATGGTAGATTTTTAGTCTAATCTTTGGTTTAGTTTCTTTATTATTAATAACTTATTCTTATCATTAAAGAGATTATATTTTATGTATTTTTTGTTTGAAGATTATTATAGTTTTTATTTAAAAAAAAATAAAATAGTATGTTTTCCTATTATTATTTTTTTGCACAATGGGGGTTTTTATCTCATTGATTTACTTTACATTAATAAGGAGTTTTATATAATAATTTATTTTTCAATATCGGGGATTTTTTCATGTATAAATAAATATTTTTTTTTATTGTAGGATGTTTATTTATACTTTATTTTTTTTATGAAAAGTTTTTTTTGAAAATATTTTATTATATAATCTTTTTTTTTAATTTTATTTTTTTCTAAAAGAAATCTGTATAAATTATATAGGTGATTTATAATTTATTATGTTAGTTTAATCTTTCTTGTGTAGGATATAGGTTGTTGATTTCTTTTATTCGGGTATTTATTTTTTGTTTGTTACCTCCAACTAAGTTTTTAGTTTTACCTAAATTCTTAGTCAATTAAATATTGTACTCGATACTATATAAAGGTTTTGGTTTACCTAAATATTTTTTTATTAATTTTTTTATTTCAGGTTATACTAAAAACTGAAGTAATCCTGTAATTTATTTCTTGATTATTTTTTCTTTTTTGTCTTATTTTGGTGAAAAGTGTTTATTATTAGGTTAACCTAAATTTATATACTATTATGAATAAACTAATAATCAATAACAAAATCAATAGAGGTGAAAAAAACACATGAAACCATTTATAGAATTTAAAAACGTAACAAAAGAATATTTAAATGGGGAAACAAAATTAAAAGCAGTAAACAACCTGAACTTCACAATAGACAAAGGAGAATTCATAGTAATACTAGGTCCATCAGGATCTGGAAAATCAACACTACTAAACCTGCTAGGAGGATTAGATAGCACAACAACAGGAAACATAATATTTGACAATAATGATATAACAAAATACAACGACAATCAACTGACAGAATACAGGGCAGAAAAAATCGGATTCATATTTCAATTTTACAACCTAATACCCAACCTAACAGCACTAGAAAATATAGAATTAATAGAAGACGTTATAAATAAAGAAATCAATGCAGAAGAAGCACTAAACCAGGTAAACCTCTCGAATCATTACCACCATTTTCCATCAGAATTATCAGGAGGAGAACAGCAAAGAGTATCCATAGCAAGAGCAATAGTAAAAAAACCGGAAATGCTACTATGTGATGAACCAACAGGTGCATTAGATACAGACACAGGAAACATGATAATCAAACTATTATACGACCTTTGCAAAAAAAATAAGACAACAATAGTAGTAGTAACACACAACGAAGACATAGCACTAATCGCAGATAAAATAATACACCTAAGAAATGGTAAAATAGAAGAAATAGAAACAAAAACGCCAGCAAATATAGATAATTTAATTGGTGATGAAAATGTTATACAAGAAAATGATAAGAGATTTATCAGACCATAAATTACAATTCATTGCCATATTTCTAATGATATTTCTAGCAGTAGGTACCTTTGTAGGTATTGGATCTGAGGGGTACGGTGTAGAAGAACAGTTAAACAAGTATTATGATCAAACTAACATGGCAAATGTATGGTTATACAATGATAACTTTGATAACATTGCCACAGAGAAAATACAGAATATGTCAGCTACAAAACAGTTAGAAAGACAGCTAGTAATATCAACAATAGAGAATCAGACAAATAATCCAGAGGTAGACCTGCATTTTGTAGAAAATAATACATTATCCAAGTATTATCCAGTCACGGGATCAGATTTAAATATTGATGATACAGATGGAGTATGGTTAGATAAAAAATATGCTGATGCTCATCAATTATCAGTAGGGGATAAGATTAGTTTTGACTTTAATGGAACTACAATAAACAAAACAGTTAAAGGACTCGGATATTCACCAGAATATGTGTATGAAACACCGAAAAAATCGATAATTCCCGACCCTAAATTACAGGGATTCGCATACCTATCATATAAAGCATTTCCATCAGCAGATAACATAAGTTACAATACGCTACTAATAAAAACAGATAGTAATACCACAGAATATCATCAACAGTTAGATAATGTGATGGATAAATATACAACATACTTAAGCTTAGAAAATCATAATAGCCATAAAGTTATAGAATCTGAAATACAGCAACATATCATGATGGGGGCAATGTTCCCAATAGTCTTTGTAGTAGTAGCTCTATTAACACTGCTTACAACAATGACACGAATAGTATCTAATCAAAGAACAATAATAGGCGTACTAAAATCATTAGGATTCTCTAATAAGACAATAATACTGCATTACTTAACATATCCTGTAGTACTGACAATAACAGGAAGTATAGCTGGGTATATAATAGGAATAATTTGTGTTCCACCATTATTCTATCCGACAATGTCTGAATTTTATACAATACCTGTGTGGACACCAGGATTTAATATAAGTTTTATATTAGTTCCAGCTATAATAGTAATATTATCAATATTATTTACTTATCTAGCAGTGCGTAATATCTCAAAAGAATCACCAGCAGATACATTAGAACCTAAATCACCAAAAATTTCAAAGGCAAGATTCATTGATAAAACCAAGTTTTGGAGAAATCTCTCATTTAATATTAAATGGAATATCAGGGACATGAATAGAAGTAAGGTAAGATCCTTTGTTACAATACTAGGAATGTTAGGCTGTACAATGCTATTAGTAGCATCCTTTGGTATGAATGATGCGATGTATGACTTAGGAGAATGGCAGTATGGTGGAATTAGTCATTACAACTCTCAGATTGTCTTAGAAGATAATGCTACGGGTGAAGAAATTAGTAATCTTGTAGATAAATATAAGGGATTACAAGTAATGACAACTAATGTTGAGATTAAACATAATGGTATTGAAAAATCAGCTCCATTAAGTGTATATAATAGATCAAATCTTATAACGCCAACTGATAAGTATAAGAAGAATATATCCTATGATGATAATGGTATCTATGTAACCGAAAAAACAGCACAACTATTAGATATTAAAGTAGGAGATACTATAGAATGGCATATTTATGGTGAAGATAAATGGGTTAATACAACAATTACAGGTATATGTGCAAATCCATCAACACAGGGAATTGTCATGACACCAGCTAAACTTGATAGTATAGGCCTTAATTTCACGCCAACTACAATTGTAACTAGTAGGAGTGATGTTGATAAAAACTTGGATGGTATAAATAGTGTAAATACTATCTCTGAACTTAAAGGTAGTTGGGATCAAATGGTAGAAGTATTTTATTCAATGATTGCATTATTATTAGTATTATCGGTAGTTCTATCAGTGATAATATTATATAGTCTTAATGTGTTATCATTCACAGAATCATTAAGGGATTTTGCAACATTAAAAGTCATTGGATTCAAATCCAGAGCTATTCAGAAGTTATTCATAACAAAGAATTTATTCCTATCGATTGTCGGATTTATTCTAGGAGTACCTGTAGGATTTTATGTTCTAAGACTCCTGATGGAAAGTTCCGGAGAAGATTTCTATTATCCAATTAACTATTCGTGGACAGCTGTACTATATTCATTTATACTTGTGATATTAGTATCATTACTAGTTAATTATCTATTGTCACGTAAAATTAAGAAGATTAACATGGTTGAATCTCTTAAAAAAGGTAGAGAATAATATTCTCTACAATAAATTACTTATCAACCCCTTTTTTTATTAAAAACTTTTTTACTTAGTCTTTAATTAATAATACTAAATTTTATATAATAATATAAAATATAATAAGTGTTTTAACATACATATTAATTATTAAAAAAAATTATTTAGAGTATGATAATATGGATGCATTTGATAAATTTATTATTGGTGATGTGGGAGATATTGAATGGTGTTTTGAAAACAGGCACTTCGTAAAAAGACTAGATGATAACAGAATCACCAGGGAATATATTGTTGATACTATTTTTAATGAAGAACCATTAAGATACGAGCCTAGTGGTAAAGACATGTATGAAGTAGTATACCCTGCACCATCTAACAAGGATTATTCAGAATTAAAAGTTGTTATAGCATGTAAAGGAAATAGGATAGACTTAGTTACTATCATGCCCCTTGGAAAGACAAATAGACAAAAAAACAAGTACAAATCAGATAGTTATAAAAAGGTTGAGAAGAAAAGAATACAAGCAATGCAGAAAAGAAAAAAATACTTCTAAGAAATATATTATAAAGGGCTGATTTATCATGGGTTATCTAGAAAGAATAAGAGAAAATATACTAGAAAAAGGCAATAGTTATGGAGAAGACATGGACATAGTAGATGATGGGGAAATCCATGGAGTTATATTACATAGGGGATGCACAACACACTTTAGAGAAGAACACATTTCAAATGCAGTTATTAATTTATTAAACAAGAAAGGAATTGATTTTACAGTATTATCTGATGAAACATGCTGTGGATTAATGCTGTACTATTTAGGTGATGATGAAACCGGTGATAAAGTAGCAAAGGCTAATATAGAAAAGTTTAACAGGCATGGTGTTAAGAAGATTATCACGCTTTGTCCGGGCTGTTATGAAACATTCACAAAACAATATACAAGACTTCCCGGATTTGATATAGAAGTAGTATTTGCTATGGACTTAGTCAGTGATGAAGAAATAGATGGTACAGGCCATGTTGTAATGGATCCATGTCATGCTCTTGATAAGAAGGATTTAGCAAGGTCTATAATAAAAAATGTACCTGAAAAAAGAGCTAATTCCTGCTGTGGATTTGGTGCAGGTGTAAGAGCTGGTAGCTCAGAGCTTACTAAGAAGATGGCTACTAGGACTGTTAGTGGTGATAGAGTTATAACATATTGTCCTGCATGTTATCATACATTAAGTAAGATTGATGAGGATAAATGTGTTGACTTCTATGAATTAATGGATGAACATTTAAGTTAGTCATTAATTTTTTTTTCTTTTCCGCAATCGGTGCATTTTCTTTCCTGGATACTTATTATTCCTCCACAGTCAGGACAGGTCCACTCTTGCCTGTTTAAGGTCATTATCTTTTTTATTCCAGTGTTTTTTATTTTTTTAGCATTTTCTAGTGATGAATAATTGTATCTTTTTTTATTATTTTTATCTTGTTTTTTTATTAGTTTACATGGGAATTCACTGCATCTACCACAGTATTTTACTCTTTTTTTGGGTAGGCATGCTCTTATCTTACATTTTAACGCGTTTTTTGTCTTGTTTGGACTGTCTATTTGACATCCTGGGCAGGGATTGTTTCCTGTTATGTGTTTGATACATACTTGGCAGTTCATTCCGCATGGTGCAAACATGTTTGTATCTATAGTTTCTGGCATTTTCATATACTTTTTTCCTCCTTTATTGTATTTTTCAGCGGTAGTAGTTTTCTCTTCCATAGTCTTGGTATGATTGTATATTTACTATTGATTTAGGGTATGCTGTATTGTTTTGAGTAGTGTTTTTTGTGGTATTGTTGTTAGTGTGTTGTTCTGTGATTATGATGATTGAGCCTAGTATTAGGAGGATTATTATTATTGTTAATCCTAGTTTTTGTTCGTTGTTCATTTGAATCAGTACTCTTTATATTTATTTTTGGTTGATTTTTTTTATAGAAGTTTTGGTGATAAAAGTAATTAATTCAATATATTTATATATATTGATATATAAAATGTATAGTAGAAAACACAATGGGGCACATAGAATGACAGAAGAAAAAGAATTAAGATTAGAAACAAAATGCTACGATGCAATAGAATACGGATACTTATATGGATTAAACCAGAAAATACCTGATGAAGAATTTGAGAAAGTAAAACCATACATGAAAAATTATAGAAGAAAAGACTTTTCAGATGGAATAATAAAAGTAACAGGAAGACCAGAAGGATACAGATGCCTAGAGAAAGATGTTCCAAAGGTGGAAGAAATACTACACATAACAAATACACTAGAAAAAAGAAGACAAAAAATAGAAAAAGCATTCCAAAACCCAATCGAAAAACAAAAATTAAAAGACAAAACATTAACATGGATACAAGCACTATTTACAAAAGGAGGAACCCAACCACAACAAGATTTAAGCAGACTAGTAATACACTCAACAAAGATATACGACCCAGATGATAGTTATAAAGATGGAAGAAAAGAAGGAAATGGAGAACTATTCATATACACACCACACGGCATGTGGTACATAATAAATAACAGTAGCAAAGGCAGTAACCATAAATTAAACAATGTAAAAACAGTAGATGGTGGAGCTATAGGCTACAGATTAATGTATGATGATAACCTTGACACAATTATCAGAATATACACAGAGGAAAACCTGTACAGTGGAGATAAACTCTACTAATATTTTAACTAAAATAGGCTTTGTAGAAAACATATAATTTTATAATAAAAATCTTTATGAAAACATTATCAGATCTTTTAAAATTAAATTATAATAGAAAATAGATAATTAAATAAAAAAATTACACTTGAAATTAATCTAAATTATAAAATCAAAGAATAATAATAAGTTTAAAAGTAATACAATAAGAATAAGTATTTATTTAAAGAGTAGAATAGATATAAATATGCTAAACGAAAATATCTATTCTACAAATAAGTATTTGAATTCTAAACAACTTAAACTTTTCGATTTTGGAATTCAAAGACAAAATAATAATTATTTATCAGAAATATCCAAAAATGAAAAAATAAATTTAACACACAATATGATGTTAGATTTCGTATTAACAGCATATAATTATGCTAAATTAACTTTTAACAAATATTCATCACACTATTCAAAGAAAAAATACACACAACCACAATTATTTGCAATAATAGCTTATAAAATATACAATAAATACGATTACAGAACAACAATTGATAATCTAAACGTATCAACTAAATTACAGAAAGCTTTAAGACTAAAAACGATACCACATCACACAACAATTCAGAAATTCTTCAAAAGAATAGAAACAAAACAAATAAACAATATTAACAGACTATTATTACAATATTTCCCTGTGAAAGAGTGTTATTTCAGTTTAGATGGAACAGGATACACTAATTCCTATTCAGACATCTATTACAACAATAGAACAAATAAAACAAGACGACAATACATAAAAAACCATATCACAATCGATTCAAAATATATGTTAATAAGACATTACAATGCTTTAAAAGGACCAAAATTCGATACAGTATTTGCAATAAGTGCAATTAGAGCAATAAAGAAGTACAAACCACGGTATATATTAGCAGATAGAGCATATGACTCAGAAATAATTAAAAAAACAATAGTAGAAGAAACAACAGCATTACCACAAATACCTGTGAAAACTAGACAAAAATCAGGAAAATATAGGAGTAAATGTAGAACTATCTTCTTAAAACCAGTATATAACTTCAGAAATCAAGTAGAATGTGTGAATAGTATTCAAAAAAGAAGATTTAATGGAATAAACAATAGTAGATCTACGAAATTACAAATAAAAGAAACAAAATTAAAAAATGTGTTTTATAATATTTATAGATCTATTCAAATTTTGCAAAAATAGGATTTCTACAAAGCCCTAAAATATAAATATTTTATAAAATATAAAACAAATAATATAGGAGTAGTTATAAGAATCACCAATGAGCCGTGTACCTCGATTCTTATAACTACTCCTAAAATAAACTATTTCTAAAATATATTACCCCTTTTTTTAGCCAGTTAGATTTTTACTAGAATAAATATGTAAATCATTAGCATCACCATAATCATTTATAACTAATGATTTAAGATAATTCATGTCCTCATTACTTATCTTGAAATCTACATTAATATTATCCTGCATATGCTCTAAGGTACTACTCTTAGGTAATGGTATACATCCTAATTCCATAGTATAACGTACACAGAGTGCTGGTATTGAAACATTATATTTATCAGCTATTCGGCCAACATCACTATTATCTAATATAACGCCATGAGCTATAGGACTATAAGCCTCAACTGTAATATTTCGTTCCTGACAGAAATCAATCAAGTCTAGTGATGGTGTTCCAATATGACATAGTATCTGATTTACCTGTGGTATAACACTACAATTATTAATTATATTCTGAATATCTACGCTTAGAAAGTTTGATAAGCCAATAGACCTTATTTTTCCATCATGATAAGCATCCTCTAATGCATTATACGCTTCAACATTACCTTCAAAGTAGTGATTTTCATTTCTAAAGTCATCCCATGGCTCAGGAGAATGAATAATCATTAAATCAACATAATCCTCATCTAATCTTTCAAGTGAATTGTCAATTGCCTTACATGCTGTATCATAATCCTTGTACTCTGCTGCTAGTTTAGTTGTAAGAAATATATCTTCACGTTGAGTGCCACATTCTTTTATTCCTCTACCTACTCCTACTTCATTACCATAGGATTCTGCTGTATCAAAAAGTCTATAACCAATACTTGCAGCATCACTTATTGCATCTACTACAATGTTATTATCTAAATTCCAGGTACCAAGGCCAATGGACGGAATTTCTACGTTGTTATTTAAAATATGTTTCTCTGTAATCATAATATTCATCTTTAAATTTTACTATAATTTTTTTATATCTTATTTTATTAAAAAATTTTTTTGTATTACCGCTTTTATGATTAAAATATGGTGATGATTCTGACTATATTTTTTTTTGAATTTTTAAGTTTTATTTTTATACCATTTTTATATCATATGATATAGATGTCATGGTTGATATTTTATATTTTATGGGGTTTGAATTTTTTGTTAAAAATTAGAATTATTTGATGAATTATGTCCATATAATTTGAAAATAAAAAAGAGGATTTAAGGGGGTTAGAGATTATTTAATTAATACTTCATTTTTTATCTTAAGAGTTTTCGGGCAGTATTACCATTTTTTCTGTTCTTCTGATGCTCTGTGCTGTGTACGTCTCACTACAGTCATTTCATCGAACCATTTAACTATTTCTGGGTCTGCATGATCAAAGAACAAACTATCTTTGTTGTCTAATGTTTTTATTTCTTCCATGTCTTCATCAGATAATTCAAAGTCAAATATATCAAAATTTTCTTTTATTCTTTCTAGGTGTGTTGATTTACATGCAACTACTACTTTTCTTTGGATTAACCATCTTAGTATTACTTGTGCTGCTGACTTGTTATATTTTTTACCAATATTTACTAGAGTTTCATTTGTGAACATTCCTTGCATTCCTTCACCGAAAGGAGCCCATGCAGCCATTTGTACATTTAGGCTTTCCATGTTTTCTTGTGCTTCGTATTGTGCGTTCATTGGGTTTGTTTCTACTTGGTTTACTGCTGGAATTACTTCACGTCCAAATAAGCAAATATCTGTTATTCTATCTGGATAAAAGTTGGATACTCCTATAGCTCTTATTTTGCCTTCTTTGTATAAGTCTTCCAGTGCTCTGTATGCTTCGTAGTAATCTGAAAATGGCTGGTGTAATAGTACTAAATCAATGTAGTCTACTCCTAGTTTTTCTAGAGATTCTTCTACTGATTTTTTACATTTATCGTATCCATAGTTATCTATCCATACTTTTGTTGTAATGAATAATTCTTCACGTGGTACGTCTGTTTCCTTTATTGCTTCTCCTACTTGTTCTTCGTTGAAGTAACTTTGTGCAGTATCAATTGATCTGTATCCTACACTTATAGCGTCTAGTACTGCTTGTTTTGTTTCTTCTTGAGGTATTTGGTATACTCCAAATCCTAAAATTGGCATTTTTACTCCATTGTTTAATGTTACGTATTCCATATTTTTCACCTTTTTTTTTATTGATATTCTTTTTTTGGATATTAATTTGATTTTTTTATTATTCTACATCTTGTTATTAATTAATATACAGTTATCTTATAAAAATGTTTCCTAATAAAACTATTAATTTATAATAAATCCAAAATACCTATTCCAAAAAACAAACCTTGAAACAACTACATCCTAATCTGACAATTAATTAATTATCTCCTGATTCTTTAACAAGCTGAAAAAGAAGCTTTTTCAAAATACTTACTTCAACATGTGATAAATTCTGTGTAATCTTATTTTCCCATGAATCCATAATAACCAAAAGTTCCTCTGTTTTTTCAAAACCCTCTGGTGTAAGTTTAACAATCTTCTTACGATGATTATCAGGATCTTCCTTTCTAGTAACCCATGAATTATCTTCAAACTTTCTAAGCAACTTAGCAGTATAACCTTTACTAACTTTAAATAATTTAGATAATTCATTGACTAGCATTATCTGAAAATCTTATTCTTAATAAAAAAGGTGCTTCAACAATAGAAATATCAGTATCCTTTAATAATTCTCTCTCATATGTTCTGTAACTATAAACCAATTCTTCAACATAATGATAAATTCTAATGTTTTCAATATTTTCCTCTTTAAACTGTTCTGAAAGTGTCATAATATTCCTCTTTCTAAATAAAGTCAATGAAAATAGATTTTAATCTATAATATTGTTTAATAAGAAATAATATATAAGTTTTCTTAAAATAACTGTTATCTAAAAAAACATTAACATTTTTATATAAGGGCGTATTGAAATTTTAGATAAAAAAAGGTGAACGTTCTCATAAACCATAAATCAAATATTATATAAATTAATACAAAATTATTTTATTATATCGTGTATTATTAATACTATAATTATCAAATAATATTATATGAAAAAATATATGGAGGTTTTTATACATTAACAAATATATTATTTTTTTAATCATGCTATTAATTACTACTATTTTTTGTATGAGTAATGTATCTGCGAGTATAAAATCAAATCATACACTACCAGCAACTACAACTAAACCAATAGGAGGATGGACATAATTATAGATATTTTTCCTGGTTGGTTATTACTTGCTAGTTTGATTCTCCCACCATCCCTTTTTTTCTTAATTCGTAAAATTCTCTTAAGTGATTATTTTTATAATAAAACAGGACGTAAACTATATTACATTAGAGAAAATGGGTCACGAGCGTGGATAGATTCAGTAAATTTAATAGTGAATACATCATATATGTGTTGTTTAGCTTGTTTGCCTACTTATGTATTCTCTATCTTTGCAGAAAATTATTTCTTCTTTCATCTAGGATTAATTTTATGTGGTCTATTTACCTATTGTGATATTATAATATTTCTTCGTATGAAGTTTTTCTATTATGAGGGAGATAAGTTTGCAAGTGAAAAAAGATATTATACAACTTATCCATTATATAGTGGGGCTTGGACATTATACACATCTATGTTTAGTACATTAATTATAGCAGCGTATTTTTCACTCCATAGGCCTGTTATTATGTATAGTTTAATTATATTATTAATAACCATACATGTTTTATTATTCCCAGATTATATGAATAAAGTGTTACCATGGGATGTTAGAACAGAAAGAGGGTTTTATATTGAAACTACTGTTATAATAAGTATAGTCTATTATATAGTTTTGTACATAACATTGTTCTACTAGATAATAATAAAATAGTTTAAAAATATTTTTTTTATTTTTATTTTTTCGGGTATTCTTTTTTAATCATGTTTTTTATTATATTTTTACATTCTTGATATAGGGTTCGTGGTGTATTTTTAGTATTTTAGTGATGTTGGATTTTTTAGGATATAATGTAAAAAGGGTGTATTTATTTTAATTATTTTTTTTAATTGTTATTCTTTTTGTATTATTGACTTTTTTTATAATTTTTTTATCGTGCCAAATTTTTACTTCGTTATAGGTAACTATAACGAACTAAAACAGAAAATCCGGAAAACAAACGAGATGTCTTGATACATACCTGAAAAGACACATGAAGCCGTATCAGCCAATATTTTTATAATACTATATTACACACCGGAATTATATAAAACTTACTCGGAAAAACATGAAAATTAAAAAAATTTTACTTCCCTTTGGTATCATATATTTTAATTATTTTTTTTCCTCTGTTAATTTCATAGATTTTTTTTAACAATTTTATTTTATTTTATTTTTTTTGAATTTATGAATTTGTAATAATATTTTCATTAAGATTATATTAGACCTCTAAAAAAAATAATGGAAAAAAATATGCATAACAAAAATTAAAAGAATAATTATCTATTATAGAATTTAAACCAGAGTTGGTAGTATTATGGACAAAGTTAGTAAAGAGACTCGCAGTTATAATATGTCACAGATTAAATGTAAAGATACAAAACCAGAAATAATTGTTCGTAGCTATTTATTTTCAAAAGGCCTTCGCTTCAGAAAGAATGATAAACGATATCCTGGAACTCCGGACATTGTACTGCCTAAATATAATACAATTGTTTTTATTAATGGTTGTTTTTGGCATTTACACGAGGGATGTAAATATGCTAAGATGCCAAAATCTAATGTTGATTATTGGAAGAAGAAATTATATAGAAACAAAGAGCGTGATGAAGCTAATATAAAACTATTGAAATCAATGGGATGGAATGTCATCACTGTATGGGAATGCCAGTTAAAAAAGGACAAAAAAGAAAAGACACTTGAAAATTTATACATTAAAATCACGTCTGAGAAATAAATTAATAGCTAATAGTTCTGATAGATATTCTGGTCAATATAACAAGTATGGGCTTCTAACAACATGGCTCCAATTCAATCAATAATTAATGGTACAATCTCTCATTAAATTTATATTTTTTTTTTCTTTTCATCTGATTTTTAAATGAATTTTTTTTTATTTTGTTCTTTTTATATCTAATATTTTTTTTATATAGTATGTGAATAGAGTTACGGATTTATTTCATTACTTTAACACTATTATACTTAAATAAAACACAGATATTACTCAATTATGAGTAATATTTATATAATATTTATTATAAACATTAATATAATAAATATATTATGACTAGTGAAATCATGACAAAAGATGTTAAAAGAATACAGGTGAACTTCACCAAGGAACAGTATGAATTACTTCAGAAACTTAAAGGAGAATTAGGTAATAGTGATTCCGAAGTTGTAAAAAATATAACAATGGCATGGCTAACAGAAAACTCTTTTATATCAACAACATTAAAACAAAAGATATTTGGAGAAGAACATGACTAGGCAAATAATTAGTTTATTTACGGGTGCAGGTGGTTTAGATTGGGGATTTCATAATAGTGGAAACTATGATTTAATAGCTTCTAATGAATTACTTGAAGCTCATCTAAAAACATATACTCAAAATAATAAATTATCTTTTATTAAATTAAATGATTATACTGATGAGAAAGAAGTGGGGATCTGTGGTGATATTCATGAACTAGACATCTCTTATGAAGCAGATGTTATTTTAGGCGGACCTCCTTGTCAAGATTTTAGTGTACTCAGAGGAAGTGAGAAAAGAGCTGGATTAAAAGTTAAACGTGGGAAATTATATGAACAATATCTAAGAATTTTGAAAAAAGCTCAACCTAAAGTATTTGTATTTGAAAATGTAGTTGGAATGACTTCTGCAAATAAAGGATTAGCTTATGAATTGATTCAACAGGATTTTATTGATGCTGGATATAAATTGGTGTTTAATGATATTATTAATTTCAGTACTCTTGGCGTACCTCAAGCAAGAAAACGATTGATAATAATTGGTGTTAAAAAGAGTTTAATAAAAAATCAAGATGTAGCGATAAATCATATTTTATCTAAATACTTGTCAAATGAGCTACTAGGAAAATATCCATTAACACCTTTAGAAATTTTTGAAGGTAAACCTTTATCAGAATTAAACGATACCTACTTGGATATTATAAAAAAATATAATGGATGTATGGATGATATAGACAACGATGAAGCTAATCGTTGGAAATCTGAATACAAATCTTTAAAACTTAATATAGTTGATGATTATTTATCAAATAACAATATATCTTTTAATAACTCTGAAGAGATTAATAAAGCAATGTTAGAACATGAAAAAATTCTTAAAATATTAGGATATTATAATAAAAAAATATCTGAACAACAATACTTAGATAATTCTAATAAATTTCCTAGAAAAAATCGTAAAGTAACTGAAAGATTACATCATATTCCACCATTCTATAACTTTAAAGCTGTTGAGAATACTCCTTGGAAAGTTAAAGGATTAATGAGTAATATTTATAGAAGATTACATCCATTAAAACCATCACCTACTATAATAGCATACGGTGGTGGTGGAACTGGTGGTTATCATTATGAATATGATAGACAAGCATTAACAAATAGAGAAAGAGCAAGAATACAGACGTTTCCTGATAATTATTTGTTTAATGGAAATACAGCGGAAGTCCGTGCACAAATAGGTGAAGCAGTACCTCCACTTGCTAGTTATTGGATAGAAAAAGTGGTGACTGATATATTGAAGTTAATAGATGATAATCTATAACTTCTTACTTTTTTTTTAAAATTTAATCATATGTCATTGATATTGTATGTTCCAATTGGTTTTATATTATTATCTTTGATTAGTTCTCTTATATGGAGACGTGGTCTTTTTCCATCTTTTTGTTGATCTACAAATGTTTCGTTTTCATTTTGTTTATTATTGTATATTAGTTCATTAGGTATTAAATAAATATCAAATGTACCGTCATATGTTTCATCTTTATAAAATTCCATATAATATAGCTCATCCCACACTGATTTTGGTCCAAAACTTGTCAATTCGTTTTTTGAACTTGCTGCTTTAATTTGTATTCTTTTATTTGTTTTGGGATTGTAACAGTCAAAAGAACTATGATTTATGTCTATATTGTTAGTCCTCCAGCAATCAAATAATTTGCAAAAAATTAATTCGCTTATTTCGGGGAAATTTAATCGTCTACAGCCTAAATAGGATAGTTTACTAGAAACGTCTCTCCATTGATTGTAAATATCAATGATAATATCTTTGTCTTTGGCTTCAACTATATCTACAGTAGATGTATATTCTTTATCTTCAATAATTAATGTTCTTTCTTCATGCAACATATGTAACTATATTTTTGAAATTATATTTAAAGATATATTTATTTTCTAGTTTTATCAAAATGTTTTATTTTAAAGTTATTTTTTACTCTTAAATTCCCTTTTACATATTTAATAATTAATATTTTTAAAAATAAAGTAATATTTACAAGTTTATTTGTGAATAATAAAGTAAAATAGATGATAAATTTTAAATATAATTAATAATAAACTAAATTATATCAAAATAAATAAAAATAAGTAATTATATTAAAATTTATTTGATATATTCAGAGATTTATATTTTATTAATGAATATAATATGATTTTTTTATGTTACTTTTTCTATTGCTTATCTTTAATGGAAGTTAAACATGGAGACGAGAATTTACAAAAAAATAATATTTGAGGTATTATATGAATAAGTGGAGTTTTTCTGAAGAAGATTATTTAGATACTCTTGAATTCAATGGCCATTTGAAAGATTTTTATAAAAATGGAATTAGTGGACTTGTAAGAGAAAACATACAGAATTCTCTAGATGCAAGTACACAAAAAGAGGATAAGCCAGTAATAGTCAGAATAAAAACTGGACAAATAAACACTAAAGATTTACCTGGAATTAATGAAGAATTTAAAGAAAGAATTAATTGTTTACACACTCCTCCAAATATCAGTGATTATACTCTTAAAACTATTAAGACTATGCAAAAAGATATCCAGCAGGAAATAGTAGACTATATATCATTTGAAGATTGTAATACAAGAGGTCTTTCAAAAGAGAGATATTCTGATTATGCTTTTACAATGGGGGGACATACTAAGGATACTGACCGTGAATTTGAGAAGCAAAGAGGCGGTTCACATGGTGTAGGTAAAATAGCATCTAATGCATCCTCCTCTCTTCATATAATGTATTTTGCTAATTGTGATCTTAAAGGTAATAAACAATTAGGGGGTACTGTACATCTTATTGAACATGAATATAAGTCAAAGTTCTATAAAAGTACGGGGTATTTTGCTAAAAAGATACCTCATGATTTTATTCCATATGAAAATACATATGACGGATTATTTATGAAAGATACTCCCGGATTAAAAATAATAATTCCTTTCCTTAGAAAAGGATATGCTAATACTAAAGAAATTATTAAAAGTATTTGTGATAGTTTTTTCTTAGCAATTATTAGAAATGAGTTAATTGTATTTGTAGATGAAATAGAAATTAATAAGAAGAATATTAAAAAATACATACTAGATTCAAAGTATTATACACAAAATCCTACAGAAATCAGAAAAGAATTCACACCATTATATTATCAAACATACCAAGATGAAAAACCACGGGAAATAATTATAAAAGATCTTGAACAGGAATATCCATTTAATCTGTATTTAAAATATGATAAAAAAATAAAAAAAGCAAGAATAGCAATAATAAGAACAATAGGTATGAAAATAGAGGATAAAACAATAACTAATCATAGCTTCAAACCCTTTAACGGTATATTACTTCCTCAAACATCAGAAGGCGATGCTAGATTAAAATCCCTTGAAAACATAGCACACACGGAAATCAATGAAGCAGAATTGGATGACTCATTACAACCATCAGGAAAAAAATTCATTAACAATATTTCTAATGTAATTAAGAAAATAATGGATAAAATAGAAGAACAGAAAAACCCTACAGAGGGAGATATAGATACAAGTAGTCATATATTCTCATATAATGTACATCTTAGTAGGCAATTAGACGAAAAAAGTAGAAAGACATTACTTAATCTAGTGAAAACTGAAGGAACAGAGAAAAAAACTACTACTCCCAGAATTCATAAAAAGAAAACACGTCAGAATAACGTAGATGGTGATAACAATAATAATACATCTAGAAAAGAATCATTAAAAGAAGATGATTCAGAAAATATAGAAATTGAGAATTTTTATGCAAATCCCACACAGGTTAAACGTCAAATTATTCGCGACCATGAACATGTTCTATTTGATTTTTCAAACATGCCCGAATTAAAAAACATTAAAAAAGTAGATTTAAGCATAAAAATTCAAATAGGAAATGGTGAAGAGGAGGATATTGACTTTAATATAGATAATAATTATTCAATAGTTACTGATGAATTATCTAAAAATAAATGTAAAATTATAAACAATAAAATTAAAGATATAACAGTTAAAAATAGAATAGCTCTATTAAATATTAATCTTAAAGAAGAATACAATCATTCAATGAAATTATTATATTACTTAGAGGTAAAACAATGATTTATGATAGTGACGCACATTTTCCTTATCCTGTATTAACACGTAAGTCTGAAAGTTATAAAGATAATGATTTTATATTTGATATTCTAGACATAAAAGATGAAATTAAAGAAGATGGAGAATATTATAACTTTTTAATAACATATAAAATTCCTTCAGAATATCTTAAGAAATTATTAAAGATAAATAAAGCATTTTTAACATGTATAATACACACAAAAGATGATGAAAACATAACTTTAAATTATCCTTCTCAAAAAGAGATATTAATTCATAAGGATAAAATAAGTTTAGTTGATAAAAGTCAATTTCAACTATTTATAGTATCTAATGATATTATTTCTTTTGAAAACAATAATGATTTAGATTTCTTTTATAATTCATACAAGAAAAACATAATTCTTCCAAGATATACGTTATTGGGATATTCTAACGTAATTCGTTTTGATGGATTTGATACGGATCCTGAACAACTATTTGAAAAAAGATTGGATAATACACAAAAAAGCAGTATTCAGTATGTATTAAGTTCTGAAAAAATAGTTATTTCAAGTAAATATAAAGAAATGTTGTTCAATGATTTAGGTGATGAAAACTTGAATAATGTTTATTATTATGCAGGACTTCAAAAAGCACTTCTACGATTTATAAACACATACTCTAAAGAAGATACAGAAGAAGTATATATACAGGAAATGGAAGTTCCTGATGATAAATTAGATGTAAAACTACATCATCTGATGAAAAAAAATGGAGTTAATTTATTAAATTTTGACAATATAGATTATGTAATTACATTAATTACTCATAACATGTTGAAAGATTACTCAAAAGCTGTAAGGGATGTGTGTACATATGAAAATTAAGTTATTAAAGAATGGATATAAAACTAATAAACAATTCTATTATGATTTTTTAGAAGATAAAATTAAGGAAAATAATGATTATTTCGGAGAAGACTATATTTACCTGGATCAAGCACCAGACTTTCCAATATATATAAAAACACAAAAGAAAAAAGAACGAGAGTCAGAATTTCTAGAAGCTTTTTACACATTATCAAAAAGTTACATGAGAGAATTACCAAAAGAAACATGGTTTAGAGAATCATTTTGGCACTCCTT
Source organism: Candidatus Methanosphaera massiliense (assembly GCF_028890305.1). Taxonomy (NCBI): domain Archaea; kingdom Methanobacteriati; phylum Methanobacteriota; class Methanobacteria; order Methanobacteriales; family Methanobacteriaceae; genus Methanosphaera; species Candidatus Methanosphaera massiliense. Next base: position 27,660 of record NZ_JARBXM010000002.1, on the reverse strand, counting down.
GTTCTGTACGAAAAAGGTAAACTTTATAATAGAAAACTATCCTCAAATAATGGATAGTCATAATAGTTTTAAAAATATAGTAGTTAAAGCATTTAATAGAGAAAATTATGTTTATAAATATGTCTTAGGAGTTCAAGCAGTTGAAACAAAAACACAGGATATAGAAGATGAAAAAGAAAAAATAAAAGAACAAGATAGATATTATCGTCTGATTGCAAATAATGGATTTACGTATACTACTATGTTAACTTATCCTATATTAAGAAATAAGAACTTTATCATAAATATGTTAGATATAATTGATGAAGAAAATTTAGCAATGACTGAGAGGATCTATCATAATGGTAGAGAAAAAGAAATAGCTACTGCTATGTTATATGAGTTTAGACAAAATTATCCTATTAAATTATATCCCCTAATGGATAAGGATACACTTAAAACATGTGTAGTAGATTTTATTGAGGAATATTCTTAGTTCCCTGTAAAAATATTATTTTATTGAAAAGAATTACAAATAATGGATATATTCTCATTGTTAACTTTAATATGAAGGTATTATAAATTATTAGTTTTTATCATATGAGTTTCTTGAATTTATGTTTTATGTTCTGATATCATTTTTTAGCATGTTTGATATTGACTCGAGTATCCTAAGTTGATGTCGACATGTTTTCTAAATTTCCTATAATTTTGGTAGGTTTTGGTGTACTGTTATATGTTTTTTTTTTCTTTTTTTTTATTTGCATCTTTAAAAAGCTGAGATACTGGTTTTTTGTTTTTGTTTTTGTTGTTTATGCGTGGATTGTTATTATTTTTTTATTTAATTTTTGTTGATTTTTATTTTCGTGTTTTAGGGGTTGTTTTTTTTGTAGTTTTGTTTTTGGGGTTTTGTTGTTTTTTTGCTTTTATTTTTGGGTGTTTTTATTGTTTGTTGTGTTTTCATTGTTTTTGTATTATTTTTTTGGGGTTGTATTTTTTCTTTTATGTCTTTTTGGGGATATATGTGTCTTTATGTCGAATAAATTCTTAATAATTAATCATGATAAATAGTAGATAACTATATATATTAATCATTATAAATTAAAAAATAAGAGTTAAAAAACTTTAAATTATTCTATTGATGATGTATAATAGCTCATTATTAGAAATTATTGGAGGAAATCATTATGAAAAATTATTTTGATATAAAAGATAAAGTAGCCGTAGTAACAGGAGCTTCTTCAGGATTAGGTTTACAAATGGCTAAAGCATTAGCAAGTCAGGGTGTAAAATTAGCATTATTTGCTAGAAGAGAGGAAAGATTACAGGAGAACAAGAAAAATATTGAGGATGAGTTCGGTACTGAGGTAATGTATGCAGTAACAGATGTAACTAATGTACCTAACATTCAAGAATCTGTGAAAAAAGTAGTGGATCATTATGGAAGAATAGATATACTAATCAACGCAGCAGGTATGGGAAACAATAAACCAGTGATGGACCAACCAACAGAAGAATGGGATCAACACATAAAAGTAGATCTTAGTGGAGTATACTACTGTTGTAAAGAAGTAGGAAAAATAATGATTAAACAAAACTATGGTAAAATAATTAATATTGGTTCAATACACTCCAGAGTAATCTTCCCTGGTGGAGGAATAAGTGCATATTCCTCAGCAAAAGGAGCAGTAATGAACTTAACAAAAAATCTAGCAGTAGAATGGGCTAAATATAATATAACATGTAATGCAATAGGTCCAGCAGTATTTGATACAGAATTAACTCATAATACAGTGGAAATGGAAGGTTTTATGGATTTAATTAAAGCATATTGTCCAATGGGTCGTCTTGGAAAAGAAGGAGAATTAGATGGTATAGTAATTTACCTAGCAAGTGATGCATCTAGTTATTGTACTGGTCAATTAATATGTATTGATGGTGGATGGACAGCAATATAAGTCCAACTTAATCACCTTTTTTTTAAATAAATTATATATTCTATTTTTCAATATACCTGTTCTTTGTTATTTCTATTAAATATTATATGGAACGAAATGCATATTACTTCTTTTTTCATGTAAAAATCAATTTTTTTTAACATATTTTATCTTCAAAGGAATATTTCTTATTATAGTATTACTTTTTAACTTATCATTATTCTTTGTTTTTAAAATTTAAATTTGTTTTAAGTAAATTTTTGATTCTACTATTAATTTTTTATAATAAATTACTTTTAAAAGATTTAACGAGGTTTCCTATGAAATTTTGTTATAAAAAGATAGGTTTTCTACAAGCTGTTTAATTAATAATATAATAAGGTAAAATATTAAAAATAAAAAACTACTCTTTTCTGAAAATATTCTTCTAAAACATCTAACTTAATTTTAAATATTATAATAATTATAATATTATTAACAAGTATGTATAATACATGATTATTTAAGTAGGAGGTGTATTTTATGGCAGATAATATCCAAAAAGAAATGTTAAAAACTATTTCCATCCTTATGACAACAGCTTTCGCATTTGTAGCAGGTTCAGCATGGAATGAGGCTATCCAAGCATTATTAAATGAATTTTTAGAACAAGGATCAGCATTAATAGGTATGTTAATTTATGCTGTTGTTGTAACTATTATTGCTGTTATTGTAACATTATTCATTGGTAGATTAATGGGTAAAGTAGGAATTGACATTGAAGATGAATAACTTTTTCATCATTTTATTTTTTTTAAATTTAATTACTTAATTTTACAATATTTTTCATGATTTATTAAGATTTTTTTTGGATTAAACAAATTTAATAGTTATTTTTATTTAATTCTTATTACAATTTAATAAGAAAACATTACAATTATACTATAATTTTTATTTTAAGTATATGTTTTTAGAATATATTTTATTTAGAATTAAATTACATATCCAATTACAACGTGATTTATATGAATAACTAAAAAAAAGGGTAATATGAATTACACATTATATTACACTAAAAAAATATGAACATATGATCAAAATGCACCACTTTCAGTAAACAAATGAAATCAGGTAATTATATATACTTGAATTGATAAACCAAATAATAACATTTAACTTTGTTAAGCTTGATATTTTTTTATGAGGATATAAAAAGGTAAAAAAACATTATACATGGTGATAAAAAAAAGATAATTGATCTTATGATGAATTATTTTTAGAGATGATCTTTACATACCACTATGAATCTATTGAAGATTGTCTTTAAGACACTTAAATGGTTTCTCTGTCAATATAAGAGCAGAGAGTTTATATCTTTTTAGGACATATTCCGTTATTCATTTGATGTTTACTTAAAATGTTCAGAAAATTGATATAAGGGATAATTATTTATCATTTTATGAATTATCTGTAATGGAACTCTTGTAATAAAAAGAATCCAAAATAAAAAAAATACAGATAATCATACAGAAAAAAAAATATTGTTTTTACATTGAAATTATAGTATTTTACCAAATGTTTATACCTAAATATTCATTAACCCAATTTGTGTAAAATGATGTTAAATCAACTATTTTATAGAATTCACGTTCAAATATTTCTATTAATTTGTTTAAATTTTCATACATTGATTTATATATTTTAGATTTAATTTTACGCCATACATCTTCAATTGGATTTAAATCAGGGCAATATGGTTTTAAAAAGATTAAATTTATGTTCAATATTTCACAGGCTTTTTCAACAATTTTAGCATGATGTATTCTTGCGTTATCTAAAATAATATTTATTCTTTTTTCTTTTGAGTTTATTTCCATTATTTTTGGATTTGATAGGTTATTCAGTAATCTTAATCTTTTTTCATACCCTATTTTTCTTGAATTGTTGTTGTCTTCTTTCCTGCAAATCTTTTGAATTTTTTCTATGGAAATTTGTTTGGAATTGTCATTATATAGTTCATCATTGATTTTATTTATCAAATCCATTTCATTTAGTGATTTAGAGGATAGATATTTTTTTATTTTTTCATCAGATAAGTTTTCATTGTTTATTGCATCTTTGATTAATTGTTTACCTAATCTATTAGTCATGTTTTCAATACGGTAATGGCATAAGGTAATTACAAAGTGAAATGCATTGTTTTTTGTATTTACCTCCATATATGAGTTGCAATTGATTCCTTGAAATCCAGTTACATTTATTCCAAATTTTACTGGATGTTTTGTTTGTATATTTTTTTCTCCAGGAGCATATAATATTCTTGTAACATTTGGAACATTTTGACAAGATGTTTCATCTAAAAAAGCAAAATATTCTGTTTGTATGTCTGTTGTCTTTAGTTTTTTTTAAGATCTTCTTCAGGATTCTTAGGACGTGTGTTGTATTTAATGAATGGTTTTCCATAGTTTAAATTTAATTTTTGTCTTGTAATAACCCATACTTGCTTCTCACTATATGTTATACCATATTTTTCTTTAATTAAGTTTCGTACATCTTTTAAATTATATTTCTCTTCATTTCCAGTTATGATTTCATTCAATTCTTTTAATTGTTGATCAGTTAAATATGATTTTCTTCCACAATTGGAATAATTTGAAAATAAACCATCAACGCCATTTTCATTATATTGTTTGACCCAACGTTCGCCTGTTTTTCTTGAAATATTAATGTTTTTTGAGGCTTTAGCAATACTTTCACCATTTGCAACCATGTTAATTAACAAAAGACGCCTATAAACAGTGTAATATTCCTTGTACTCTTTCAGCATGTCTGAAATTTCTGAAAGTTCTAAATGTTTTTCAATTTTATTATTAAATTTTTCCATGAATATACATTTATAATCCATTAGGTATAAACTTTTAGTAAAAAACTATAATATGTAACTTCTTTTTATTTATATTCCGTCTATTAATTCTTTTTCTAGCCTGTGAATATTGATTTTTTATCGTGACCTTCTTGCTTTTTTTCTCAGTTCTGGTGGAAGATTTATGTCTATACTGAAATAAAAAAAAATAGCTGAAATTCAATACATGAACAAAAAAAAATATTCAAATCATACAAAAAAGAGAACACTAATTATAAAAAACAGATCTACATAAACACACCTAATCAACTATGCCAGAATACCCGAAAATATACCACGAACCCTACATCAAACAATCAAAAAACAGACAAAAAACCTAACTAAAAAAAAAGAATATAAAAAAAAATATTATTATCAATATTCAATAGAATAAATTACCATTTATTCTATAAATATCACATTAAAGGACAATACTACATCACTAATACATTTAATGATATTATAAATAATAATATAATAATAAATATAGCATATATAATAAATCCCGTACTTGTCTTCATATCAAAAGGCGTAACTTTGTCAATTAGATCAGGAAATACTGTAAAAACCAAAGAAATAAAACCGATAATTATCATGATAATACTATCCGTATTAGGAATAAATAAATAATAAAATACTCCAAAAATGACTAACATAACAATAATAATCATACATAACATATAATAAGCAGTGTAACAATACCCATCAGGACTAAAATGTTCTAAAATACTGATTTCACCATGCTTCACAAATCGTGGATGAACAAAAATATCCTCCCTTAAATCTATAATAAATCCAACCAGGATAATACTACAAAAAATAACAGAACTCATATAATAAAAAATATTATGAAACAAAAGATCAGGAACTACTGAAGCTACAAATACAAAAGGAGCAAATATTAATAAACCATTAAAAAGGAAATATTTTCCACGAAATGTTTCAGCTGAAGTAACCATAGAAACACCATCATAAAAAGGTTCATCCATTTTACTACTTAAATAAACATAATAAGGACGTAAAACATAATAACTCCAGATAATACTGATAAAAAAGCCTATAAATATAGAAAACACAGAAACTATAAGTTCATACACAATATCACCAAAAAATATACTACTTAAATAAGGTTTAGTCATCTTCACGTCTTTTAACATAAGTTATATAAGTGTCAGGAATAACATAAATACTCAATAAAAGACCAATTATACCCAACCACCTATGCTTATCAGAAAATAATACAGCACATATGCACATAACTATACATAATATTAATTTAGCTACAATATAAGCTTTACTCCATGTAGATTTTCTTACATTTCTTGCATAATTTTCACTAATCCTTTTCATCTCATCAGTAGACCCGTTATATGAAATAAAAGATAGTGCCATAATAATACAACCTAACCATAGAATAACATGATATTCATTATTTAAGTTAAATAAGCCAATTACAAAAAATATGAGTCCAACTAAAAACATTAATTTATATTTCAAATCAACCATTAAAATTAGCTCCTTTCATTTCTATTTTTTAACATTTAATTTATTTAAGTAATATCTTCTCTTTATTCAAGGATAAAAAGATAAAAAGAGGATTAATTTTCTTTTTTATCCTTCCTTTTATAAATTAATAAAATAATATCCATTAAAGTAAATCCAATACCTATTCCTAAGATATGTCTTTCATTTATAATTATTCCTAATATTAAAATAATAAGTCCTATTATTAATAATATTTTCAATCTTTTATAAGATATATTTTCTATTTCCATTACTTTCCCTCCTTATTAAATCTTTTATATATTCTTTTCCGAATATTATGATGGAACAATTCGTTCGGTATTATTTAAAACATAATCTATTCCCCAATCCTGAAATTTATCTTCAATAGCATCCATACAAAATCTAGGAATTTTCTCAGTATCGTTTAAATTATTTCTAGCTAATGCTTCACGAATTGATGCTGTTATTATTTCTTTATCTATTTCTTTTGTTATAGTAGTAGCGGTTATTTTTGCAAATTCTTCTGTAACGGGACCACCCACACACCCAGTAACAACTGCTGCAGAAATACTCCACGCTCCTTTAATATAATAGTAGGGATTAAAAAAATCATCTACTTCATTAACGCCTGTTGAAAAATAACATAATGCACATCCGCCAGCTATGAGTGCTATAGGTATTGCTCCAACGCCACTTGCACAAATCAAACAAATACCAGTACCAATCAATATTGAACCAGCTTGGTCCTCAGCAAAATTAAAAGTTTCCCATTGAGCATCGGATAAATTTAAATTTTTTGATCCCCAACTTAATATATTATCTAAACTAGAAATGGATTCAGAAAGTATATCTGTTGCAGTTGATTCATAATTATAACCATAACCTGGTGTTCCACTACCTCCATTTAATTCATTATCTATAAACGTATCATTATCTGTAGACTTATTGTAACGAGATGTCATTTTTAATGTTTTGATTTCATCTCTATGATTAGATATTGCCCATTCTGTTGAACCATCAGCGTATATTATAATATAATAGTCATTATTACCTTGTGTATGTATTTTCATTTGACCTGTATTATTATCATAAGTAAAATTAATAGTTTTATAATTAAAAACGTCATTTACAAAGTATGTATAAGCAGACCCACTATTGTTATCCCCTGCCATATATAAAACCAAATCTTCTAAATAGGAACATACATAACCATTTAGGAAGTTATGAATTTTGAAATTTGATTCATTATTACTATTTATAATAGTTCCATGAGATCCATCGTCTATATCTACACTTGTATGACCACTACATGTTATAGCTACACGCATTTGTGTATTGTAGAATGCTTTGGATGTTATGTTAAGTTCATGATCAATAACAGTCATCATAGCATTATGTAAAAATAAATGTGTTAATCCTGTTAAGAATGTTCCATAACATGATTTATAAACACTTTTATTATATAATGAATATTTTTGTGTCCAGTTTTTCAAGGTGTCATATGTTATTTTCTGATTTGTTAAAATATACGTTTCAACGGATTCTAATGTTCGATTATTATTTATTTTTGTTGAACTTAAATAATCATGAATATAATCTGATTTATAAAAATTATTACTTATAAAATAACAATCAATATAATCTAGGGAGGGCATGTATAATGTTCCTATTTCTTTTTTCATGCCATTATTTATAGAGGATACTTTTATGGTATTGTAGTTCACCCATTCTTTTGTTATACTTACTTGATTTACATCACCATAAGTATAGTCATATGTTTTTATGATAATGGTATTGTTAGCTATATTAATTAGAATTCCCTGTTTTGTTAGATTTCCAGAGGATGTTGTTTTGCATGTTTTAGTACTATAATCGTATAATAGATAACTTCCATTTTTTATTTTGTTTTCCATTGTTTTATTATTTAGATTTAATATTGTAGTATTATTTATTGTGAATTTTATTTTTTGATATGGTATTTTCATTGTGTATGTGTAGTTCATTCTTGTTCTTAGTCCATTTTTTAAAGTATATTCTTTTATTTTTGTCATATATGGAGTTTCTATTATTATTTTACTTGTATTATTTAATGTATACTCTTCTTTATCGTATAAACTGTTCCAATTATCAGTATCATCTTGTGCGACATTAACTAGAAAATTTAATCCATTCACTGCTATTTTCACTTTTTCTTCTTTTTTTGTGTTTATTGCTCCTTTTGTGTATAGTGGAGTTGTGTTTAATATTGTTATGGTTATTTCTTCGCTTTGATTTTTCAAAGGTTTATATGTATATATGTTTGAAGTGATATTTAATTTTGTATCTTTTGTATAATATTTGACTATTGTGTTATTTGTAATGTTGAAACACATATTTTGTATTTTTGGTGAATATTTCATTATTTTTCTCGTGCTACTGTTTTTAGGATTGGTATTATCTGTTGTATAATATGTTTCCTGGTTTTCATCCATTCTGAAATATATTCGCTGTGTTTTACTAATTTGATAATGGTAAGAATATACATTTACTGTTACTATTGGTAGTGTTATTATTTGTGGCGCCTGGTAGAATTTGTTTTCTGATTTTTTTGCTTGTTTGTCTTGGAGTATCGCGTTTATCTGTGTTTTTATTGATATGTTTAGTTGGCTGCTAGCATTATATTTATTGCTTTTGTTGGTCGGTAATGTTCCATTTCGGGTGTAGTATATTGTTCCAGGTTTGTTTGCTATTATTTTAATATTTTGGTAGTTATGGTCTACTTCTGTGTTGTTTAAGATTGTTACATAGGGTGTGGGATTTTGTAGTTTGTAGTAATAGGTTGGACTTTTCTTTCCTTTTTCTGTTATGGTGAAGTATTGTAATAATGTATTATTATGTATTGTTAAGGGTTGTGTGTATATTGTGCTTTGAGTTGTTGGTTTGGTTCCATTTATTGTGTAGTATATTGTGCTTTTCTGTGATGTTGCTATGTTTACCTTATTTTCATATCCATTTTGTTCTAACTGTGGTTTGTTTGTTATATATGGTGTTGATGGTTGATATATTCCATAGGTAAGCACTGGTGTTTTTTGTTTGTTTTTATTGATTCCATAATATTTTATTACTGTATCATTTGATATTGTCAGCGTACGGGCATATTTCGTACTGTTGTTCGTTGGCGTGGTTCCATCAGTTGTATAATAAATTGTACAGTTTTCAGAGGATTTCAGTGTCAGATTGTATTTTCCGTTACTTAATTGTTTTGTTGTAGAGTTTATTGTGAATGGTGTGGTTGTATTTATTATCAGTGCATCCTCTTCTGTCGAATAGTCATTATTGTAAAGTGCGATTACTGTCCCATAATTGGGTAACGTTCCTTTATGGTTGTATTTCCATGCTACTGCTCTTGCATAAAAGTAGATTGCATCATCATAACTGATAGTATTACTGTATAATGAGATGTCTTTAGGATTACGTTTATTAATATCGTAACATTTTATTATTTCATTTGAGAGGGTTAGATAATCTTTTTTATATATTTTCACATTGTTACAGTTTGTTCCTGTAGTACTGGATACATGTGAATAATTTGTCAGCGTTGTTGATGATGTGCTATTAAGTGATTTACATAATAAGTATAAAAAATCATTCATATTAACATTTTTACCATCAATACCAACAACAGCAGGTAATCTATGGTTATTATTAATAAAATTGGTTGTTCTATTAGCTCCACTAAGTATACCATTATAAGAATAGCTGTTTACTGTGGTTGAACGTAGTAATGTTTTATTTTTGTTAAAATTAATTTGTTTCTTTTTTATTGTTTTATTTTTAATATTATCATCTAGTTTACTGTTGTTTTTATTATTGTCTTGATATTTTGTATATTTATTGCTATGTGTAGTGTTTTGTTGTACTATTGAATGTTCATATGTATATGTTTTTTGATTGGTTTGATTTGTATAGTTATTTTCTATATTTGCTGCATTAACTACGGAAACAGAGAGTAATATTATTGTAAGTAGTATTAATATTTTGTACTTTATTTTCATAATTTGTCTATTTTCACTCCTTTATTTTTTATTAAAATAATTTATAATAATTAGTATATTTATAAACTAATTATTACTATATATATTTAATAAATTATATAAATTTTATGGGTCTGATTTCTATTTAAGTATGTATTTACCTTTTTTTTTACTAAAATAATGAATTATTTTTCAGTTTAATATAAATATCCATAAAATATCCAAGAATACATCACAAACCCTACACCAAACAATACAAAAACAGAATAAAATGTTAAATTACTTTTTCTATTTTTTTAATAACTTTATAAATCATGTTTTTCTGGTGTTTAAATTCTAAAATCGGAAAGTTTAATTTGTCCGGATTTCAGATAATTATTTGTAGAACAGATTTCTTTTATTAATATACTCATACCTATTCCTAATATTTAAATAGATATTTATTATTCTTATATCACTATTTAACTTACCACTATTCCTTGATTTTTTAAGTTAAGTGTAATATTGAATTTCATGGTAGTATATTAAAGTTTCAAGATTTTGGAATGATTTAATATTTTTTTAATGAATTTTATTATACAAATATAGATCTTATACAAAACCAAATAATAAAAAAATTCAGCGCATGATTTTATGAAATGGAAAATTAAAGATGTAAAGATAGATAACCAGGTCATATTAGCCCCAATGTCAGGAGTATGTGATTCATCTTTCAGGACTATTGTCAAATCAATGGGCTGCGGCCTTGTCTCCAGTGAAATGATATCCACCAATGCAGTCAAATATGGAAGTAAGAAAACAGATAAAATGCTCCGCATGACTGACTCTGAAAGACCTATATCAGTACAATTGTTCGGACAGGATTCCGATTCATTCAGGATAGCATCAAGATATGTATATGACAAAGTAAGGCCCGATATTATAGATATAAACATGGGCTGCCCTGTAAAGAAGGTGGCTGTACACTCCAATGCAGGTAGTTCTTTACTAAAGGACCCGGAAAGGGCATATAGTATTGTAGAAGCAGTCACAGACACTGTCAAAATTCCTGTAACAGTTAAAATCAGAAGTGGATGGGATAAAAAAAGTGTTAATGCCGTTGAGATTGCTGGAGTTGTTGAAGATGCGGGTGCATCGGGAATTACTGTTCATCCACGTACTAAAACCCAGGGATACTCCGGCAAGGCAGACTGGTCCATTATCAGAGAAGTCAAGGAACAGGCATCCGTACCGGTCATAGGTAATGGTGATATCAATTCATGTTTTGATGCCGAGAGAATGATAGATGAGACAGGCTGCGAAGCTGTGATGATCGGAAGGGGAGTGCTCGGAAATCCATGGCTGATTAAGGAATGTGTTGATTACCTTGATTATGGAATCAGACCCGGAGAAATAACTATCGAGGAGAGAATTAATCTGATAAAGAGGCATGTGGATTTGTTTCTGGAGGATAATGATGAAAAAAGGACTTTTAAAAAAATTAGAAACCCTCTCTCATATTATGTTAAGTATTTTCCCAGAAATCATGTAATCAAAGAAAAAATTTTCAGAGTCAGTACAAGGGATGAACTGTTTAATCTTCTCGATGAATATTATAAGGAGTATATAATAGATAACAGCTGAAACTCTGGATGTATTGCAGATTACAATAAGTATAGTTTATATTGCTGAACACATTATGTATTGTAAATAACAATAACATTTATATGTATTGCAAAATACATTATATATTGTAAAAAAACAATAAGGTGTATTAATTATGACAATAGCATGGGGTACAGATAACGAATTAACAGACTCACAATTCTATAACAGAGTAGATGACATTAACATGATAAGCAATCTGCTATACAGCAGCACACAGGGCTCCACACCCACACTATTTCTCACAGGCATCAGAGGTGTTGGAAAAACAGCACTTATCAGAAAAATAAAACGGCAATTCGATGAGGAATTTCTGGTAATCTATGCAGACCTATCCAAGTCAGACGCATACCAGGACAATAGATTCGACAGGGAATCTGTAATCAGGTTATTATATGACTGCATAATAAAGGAATGCGAGAAAAAAGGATTAAAGACATTTGACAAGAAAATTAAAAAAATATTCAAAACCAATGATATAAGCATTGATAAAATCATTAACTACAACAATCTACCAATACCAGTACCTGAAATAAATGAAAACTACACCAAGCTGGCCAACTTTGTAATAAACCTTCCACAGGAAATCTACCATGAATATGAAAAGGAAATAAAAGGAGTCTTCATATTCTTTGATGAATTCCAATTACTGAAAGAACTGAATCAGCAACTGGACAGCTTTTTATGGTTTCTGAGAAGCAGCATACAGGACCAGAAAAATGTGGCTTACGTGTTGACTGGCAGTATGAGTTTAAAAGATGAATTCATAGAACAGGTTGCCGGAAGTAACGGAGCATTCGGCGGCAGAATACTTACCCTTGAAATAAAGCCGTTTTCATATGAAACTACCAGGTCCTATCTTAAGGAAAAAGCAGACCACTTGACATTCACTGAAGACGGCTTAAAACAATTCTATACCTATACCCGAGGTATTCCGACATATATCAACACATTTGCAAAGTGCCTGCCCCCTGATAAGTTACTTGATAAGGATACATTAAAGGAAGAATTTAAACATATCCTTCCTCTTCTAGCAATGCATTACATTAACCTATGGTATGAACTAACCAATCAGGAACAGAAAATCATAACATCCCTGATAAAAAAACCTCTGAAAAGAAAAGACCTGGCTGAGAAATTAAATGTCACATCAGGGTCAATAAGCAAACCCCTTAAAAAACTTCAGAATCTCATCCTAATAGAATTAGACAATAAAGAGTACATGATTGCAGATCCGATATTAAAGCTCTGGCTAGAAGATTATTATGATAAATACCAGGTTTATCCTTACAGAACACCATAAAATCATGTTTTAACAATAAAAGAAAAAGAGGAGAAGAGGAGATATTATCATTTGTATCTCTTTAATAAACGAATGTTAGATATAAAACTGTATAGAAGACTACCTGTATTATAATGACACTCTCCACAAAAACCCCTTTTTCTGTTCTGACTTCCCAGGGTAACACTTTATTCATATAATCAGGCAATAAGAATACATGTAATATTACTAATAGTATTATTAAACCGTAGATGATGGATGTTTTATGGGATACCAGATACATTGATAGAATTAATGTGTTAAACATGATATGAGATATTCCCAGGCTAAACTGCATGACGGGTAAGTTCCAAAATATCTTTTCTCACTTGCGTATTTGTCTCCATCATAATAAAAGATTTTCTTACGAAGAAATGTGATAACAGAACAGTATGTAAGTAAACCACATAAAACTAATCCGAGATGAAAGAAGAAATAATTTTCTGTAAAGAAAGATATTGAATAAGTCATCCAACCAACAAGCACAAAAAAATAAAACAAACTGAATAATTTACAGGGTCTATGAAATTCCGTGAACCATTATCATTAACATAATACGTTTTATAACCTGTCTTATTATAGAAATAATCACTTAAGAGAAACTTACGAATTAAAAGAGAAACTGGTAATATCATAAAAAAACTAGCAGTACTGCCAATTACTAGCCAACCCAATCCTATGTTGATAGTCATGTCTATTATCCTATTGGTTTTGTCCTGTTTAATATGGGTAATATCTATTATATTTTATAGGTGACAATATCTTATGTCTTACTACTATTTTTTTCTTATAAACTTATATGATTATCCATGTTTAAATAAATTTGTTTACCCTTCAATATTGAACATCAAGAGAATACCATAAATACACTACGAACCCTATATCACTTCATCTATATTCCATGTTTTAGTAAGGTTGTATTTTTATACCTATAATGATTTATACTTAAAGACAGATAATGATTATTAAGGCTGTGGTGATAACAATGATTGATAATCTTAATCTAGATGACGTGTATACAGTGGAACGTATTGTGAAAACAGTTCCCACCAGTGAATTCTATGAGAACTTTGTGGACCTGGAATACACTGGAAAATTATGCAGGGAATGTAACATGTACAATAACAATTGGGGATGTCCTGAATTCAGGGAGGATGTCAGTGAATACTGGACAAGGTATGACAATATAAAGTTAATAGCTCTGAAATTAAATTTCACTGATGAATTTAGACAGAAAAGCTTCAATATTGATGAGATAATTGATATTGTTGACATGACACTTTTCAAGGAAAAAAGTAGGATACTGTCAGAGTTAATGGCTAAAGAGGCTGAAGCTGATGGTCTGGTATTATCTGCCGGTTTCTGTGATATCTGTGAGGAATGCAGCAGAATAAATGATGAACCATGCAGATTCCCTGACAAGGTCAGACATTCAATAGAATCCATAGGCACACTGGTTAATAAAACGCTTACCGATGTCTTCGGCTTTGAATTAGAAAGCATAGACTTTGAAAATGGCAGGTTTCCTGAGTATCTTACACTGCTGACAGCACTACTGTATTGATATAGTTAAATATATCTATATCTATATTATATAATATAGTATAAGAGTTGATAAAATATGACAAAAAAATTAATAGCATACTTCTCAGCTAGCGGAGTAACAAAGAACGCTGCTGAAAAACTGTCAAAAATAGATGATGATGACCTGTTTGAAATAACGCCCGAGACAGCATATACAGATGCTGATCTAGACTGGCAGGACCAGAACAGCAGAACAACAAATGAAAAAGAGGATAAATCAATAAGACCAGCAATAAAAAACACGATAGATGTATCAGAATATGATACAATAGTACTGGGATTCCCAGTATGGTGGTATACATATCCAAACATAATAAGCACATTCCTAGAAAGCACGGATTTCAGTGATAAATCAATAATCACATTCGTAACATCTGGTGGAACAGGAGTAACAGGACCAGTTAATGACTTAGAAAAAGCATACCCTGAAATCAGCTGGAAACAAGGAAAAAGATTAACAGACAGTGAATCACAGGAAGAATTAAAGGAATTTATTAACCAATAAATTCTAACACAATCCCCTCCACATTTTTATTATTATTCTTTTTTTGAGAAGAATAATACCTGTTGTATATTAAAATAAAAAAAAGTAGTAGTAGTGTGATTTATATATTTGGAATTAGTAGTGACTAGCAGGGGTTAAGCCTAATGCGAAGTCTTGATCTTGTTTTCCAGGTATTCCGAAGGCATCAGCTCTGCATTGCGTACATGCTCTAAATACTGGTATTATTTGTTCTACTTCATCTCGTACTTTACTTAATTCGCCACAACCAGGACGTGAATATCCTTTGAATTTATTTAAAGGTATTAATGGTATTATATTCATTATTGATGCTCCACGGAATTTCACTTCTCGTGCTATGTCAATTATATGTTCATCGTTGAGTCCTGGTATTAGTACACTATTTACTTTTACTATTATTCCTTTCTGTGATAGTAGTTCTATTCCCTTTAATTGATTTTTCAGGAGTAATTCAAATCCTTCTCTTCCATGGTATGTTTTTCCGTGGTAGTGTATGTTATCATATATTTGAACACCTATTTCTGGGTCTATGGCGTTGATTGTTATTGTCACGGTTTTTACTCCTGCTGTTTGTATTTCCTCTGCATAATCAGGTACTAGTAATCCGTTTGTACTCATACATAGAATCATTTCTGGAAATTCTTCTCCTATTTTCTTGAATAATTTAAGTGTGTTCTCATTGTATAATGAGTCTCCAGGACCTGCTACTCCTACTACATTTATGGGCTGGTCTGTACTTGTTACTTTTCTTATGTGTTCTATTGCTTTATTCACGGTCATTATTTCTGAGGATACTCCTGGCCTGTTTTCTGTTTTGTTTATTGATCTTGTACAGAATCCACATTGTATGTTACATTTTGGTGCTATTGGTATGTGTATTCTTCCTACTTTATCATGTATCTTTTCATTAAAGCAGGGATGTACTTTTGTTATATGTGAAAAGCTTGTATCTTCTTTACTCATGGTTTTTCACTCCTTTTTATGATTATGTTAACGTTTTACATTCTATTTTTTTAGTGGAGAAATATTGAGGATATGCTTTGTTTTTAAAAAAAAGAAGGTTTAGGATTTTATGGGGAAATTTCATGATTATTGGGGTAAATTATCACTATTATATTCCTGAACCTTCTGATTGAATATTATCTCTTTCAACTTTTTCTGCTTGGAGTAGTTCTGTTATCCATGTGGATCCCCATTCTGATAAATCGTCTCCATAGAATGGTTTTGGTTTTATTTTATCCTTATTTTCTATAACATTTCTTGCTAGATTTCTATATACTTCTGCTTGTTCTGAATCCGGTGCTCCTTCTATTGTTGTAACTCCATCTAATTCACATCTTGTTACTGTTGATGACCTTGGCACATAGTTTATTACATTTGTTCCAGTATGGTTACTGAAGTCCTCTATCATTGCTTCCTGTGTGGAGTTTTTTATGGAGTTTCCAATAATTCCACCAACTAAAGCTCCTCCCTTGTTTGCATATTTAAGTATTCCTTTAAATAGGTTGTTTACAGCATATATTGCCATGTAGTCAGAGGATGTTACAGTGTATACTTGTTCTGCTACTCCTTTACGAATCGGCATTGCAAATCCTCCACATACTACGTCTCCTAGTACGTCATAAATGATTATGTCTGGATCATAGTCTTCTATTATTCCATTTGAATCTAGTAATTCTATTGCTGCTATGATTCCTCGACCTGCACATCCTACTCCTGGTTCAGGTCCTCCTGCTTCTACACAGTATATTCCATTGTATCCGTCATATACTATGTTGTCTAGGTTGTTTTTTCTTTCTCGTATGGTGTCTAGTACTGTGGGTATGGTTTTTCCACCTCTGAGTGTTGTGGTTGAATCATTTTTTGGGTCACATCCTACTTGCATTACACTGTATCCTAGGTCTGATAATGCTGCAGATAGGTTTGATGTTGTTGTTGATTTTCCTATTCCACCTTTTCCGTATATTGCTATTTGTTTTCTTTTTGTCATTTAATCACCTTCCTTATTATTTTTCCTATAATGGTCCTACAAATGTTGAAACCAGATCTTCGAATAATGTTAATCCACCATAATATCCACCATAATGATTTACAAGAACAGCACTACTTAATATAGGGAATGCTGCACTTACATGACATGCACCAAAATCCTCTGAAGCTGTCGGAGCTTCTAATGAACTACTAAGTAGGAATGTAAATGGTCTATCCTTTAAATTTTCTCGAATACGATAAGTATCTGCTTCAAATATTACATCAGGAGTAATTGTGGATTCTAATGAATTATTGATTTCCTTAATAATCTTCTCTCTTACCTCTACTGGCGGATTATCTGTTATCTGCACAATATCCGGAAGATATCCTAATTCATTAGTTAAAAACTTCGTATATCCAATTGCATATGCACTATCTGCAACAACTGCAAAGTACTGGTTAGGACGACTTAATATTATAGCATCCCCTGGTGCTTCAAATATGTGGTAATAATTTTTTTCTTTTGATTTTATGAAATTAGATAATTTTACTTCATCAATATTTAAAGTTCTACCTACTCTATCAATAAATGATGATGTTTGTTTAGCACCTATAGGTATACCTGGAAAAGTTATGTAAGGAGTTCCAAATTTTTCTTTAAGTTTTTTTGCTGCTCTTACACCTAACCATGGGTTTACAACCACATTAAGTGCTGCTTTTGGCACATTTTTAAGATTTGTTAATCCATCACCATATCCGAAAATAACATTTGCATTAACACCAAGTGCTGCGAATAATTGTTTTATTTCATATAAATCTCCTTTCCAGAAAACATTATTATAAGGTAGCACTCCTAATATGTTAATAGTATTCTTTTCAACTTCCTGTTTCTGTAATATATCACTTTCAATAAGAGAATCCCAGAATAGATTATATCCCTCGAAGGAGTGTGCTTTAAATCCAGGTGCATTTACATGTATAATATCATGATTGAACTGGTAATTCTCAACTACACTATCTACATCATCTCCTATTAGTGATGGTACACATCCTGAGATTACAACGTAGAAGTTAGAGTTAGATATTTTTATTGTGGAATCTATGAGGTTATCTAATTTTTCTTCTCCACCAAGAATCACATGTTCTTCTACTAGACATGAACATGGAGTTGCTGTTCCTCCCTTATTTTGTCCACAGGATTGTCCTCCAGGATATAGTGTTCCAAATAGATGTGCTACACCACATCCTGCTCCTGAGTGTAGGATAGGAATAGCATTGTTTAAGCCGAGAGTTGTTGCATATACTCCAGATAATGCACAGCCGTACCTTGGAGCTTCTACGGATTCTCTTTCAATGTCAGTTGTTTTAGGATCTAAGTGGTATTTACTCTGATTAATTTCCTTCTTGATTTCTTCTGAATTTTTTGCCAATTTAACAGCTCCTCTTGCTTATTTACCATATACTTCTTCTTCATTGTTTTTAGTATTATCTCTGTTTTCAACAAAGTATAATGGATCTTCTTGTTCATACCACCAGTCTTTATATGCTGGCTCTGTTTTTTCAGATAATGTTTTCTGATATGCTTTATTGATAAATGCACGTAATAAAAATTCTCCATATGCTACTGCTCCGGAATATGCTGACTGAGCACTTTCTGGTGCCGGATCTCCTCGTAATGAGTGAATTCTTGTTACTTGTGTATCTCTTTTCCAGCTTCCTCCTTGGAATGGACAAGTTAATGTTAAATCTGGTTTTATATTTGATGTTACATTTGCTTGCTCTGCTGCTTGGAATGTATTAACCATTATGTCAAAGTCACCTTTTCTTTCAATGATATCTGCTAATTCATCTATTAGTAGTTCATCAAAGTCCTGTGCCATTGCTGCTGGTGCTTCCAGGCCTAATTCATCGAAATATGGCATTTGTGATACTAGTCTTCCTTGTCCTAGTGCTCCTAGTACTTTTATTTTTTCTCCATTTTTACGTTCATTGGATATTTTTATGAATTGTTGTTTGATTGCATTTAGTTTTGGTTCCCATTTTGCATGTTCTTCTTTGATTAGTTCTTCTACTTCTTCTTCTTCTTTGTCTGTGTATTTTCCTATTTGTCTTAGCCATTCATCAGTGTTTTTAAATCCTGTTGGCACTGGATATAAAAAGTATGGTACTCCGAATTTTTGTTCTAATCCTCGTGAAAGGTAGTCTGTGTATGTCGGACATATTGGTGCTGTTACAGCTGCTTCTCCTAGTCTTTCGAATTGTTCTACTGTTGCAAATTCTGGTATGAAGTTTACTCTTAATCCTAGTTTTCCTAGTAGTCTTTTTATTTCTAGTCTGTCTTGCCATGTATATGATAGCATACTTGCCACGTTTACCAGGTCTTTTTGTTTTTTCTCTGGTTTTTTTACTAGGTATTTTAGTACTGCGTGCCAGAATGCATCGTATCCTGTTTGTACCAGTCTGCTTCTTACTCCTTCACAGTGTACTGGTACTATTGTAGCTTCTACTTCTGGTTGTACGTCTTCTACTGTACCTTCTATGTCTTCTCCTATGATTCCTGTTGTACATGAGGTTAGTATGAATATTGCTTTCGGATGGTATCTTTCCTCTGCTTCAAGTATTGTTTTTCTTAGTTTTTCTCCTGCTCCGTAGATTACATCATTTTGTTGAAGGTTTGTTGTCATCCAGTTTAGTTTGTAGCTGTGGGGTCTTCCTAATTCTTCTGGTACTCCTCTGAATAGTTCTCTGTATCCTAGTGCTGAGGCGGAACATCCTACTGGTGCGTTGTATATTACTACTGCATCTCTTATTGTGCTTATTCTCACTGCTAGATAGAAGTTTAGTACACATCCTCCTGATTGTTGGAATTTTCTTTCTTGTATCTGTATGTTTGAGTTTACAGCGTCATCCAGTAGTTTTGATGCTTTTCCATAGTATATGTTGGTTCCGTGTGCTCTTTGTTCTCTGTTGGGGCTTGTTATTGTGTTGAGGTTTATGTCCTGTACTTCCGGTTTGTTTTCTAGGTCGATTCCTAGTATTTCTTTTATTTTTCTTCTTTTACATTTTCCTATTTTGTAGGTTCCTTGTTCTGTTTTATGTGGGTGATTTTTTTTATGATCTCCTTTTGGACTCATATATTCAATCTCCTTATTGATATTGTGTTTATGTTTTTTTGATCATAATCTTTTTTTTATTAAATTGTTGTTGTATTTGGTATATTATTTAAGTTAACAATGTTATATTAAATATTGTTTAATATTTTATGAATATGGTATATTAATAATGGTTTGATTAAATTTAATTAACAATGTTAAGTAAGAATATAATTTAATAAAACATTCCTACCTAAATTTCTAATAAATACAAATTATTTAACTTAAACTACAAACATTATCCAATAATACATGATACTGCTAAAAAGTTATACTTTTTATTAAACACGATGAAAGTATCATGTCAAATCAGAATCAAAAAATACAACGCATATACCATGAATCTTTCATAATACATACAAAGTATCCCATTCAAATTAAATAATTTACAGCATTTAACTGTAAAGATTATCATCGTAAGATATAATTTTAATTAGTCAAAGGCTGTCAAAAAATAGTATTCTCAAAGATTATTATTCTTGTTGAGGACAAGAAGTGTTACTAGTACTTATATAGCTAAGATATTACTTAGCTATGTAACTAATTTTGACGAGTTAAATATATTTCATCCTACATTTTTTTTAAAAGATAACAAACATAACAAAGTTATCTTACTACAATGTTAGTATTACCTACTATTTAAAGGTTAGGTGTCTATAGTAATGAAAAAATTTCGGAATTCTTGTGTACTGATGTATTGTTTTTAGTCTTAATCTGCTCTGTAATTTTTGTTGACCCTTTTAATTTTTCTATTGTTATTATTACTCATTAAATAAATACCTCTTCTTATTGTATTACTTTTAACTTATTATATTTAGTTTCATATTTTAAGTTATTTTTGAGTATACAGTATAGTTTTATATACAAAAAAGAAATTAGTTATATAATAATAATTATATAATGAAAAAACTACATAATTATGGATTAATATTATCATATAAGAAGTGTACTTATTGTATAGTAGAATCATAAAATAAGAAATACATAAATTAATCAGAGGAATATAAACTGTAACTAACACTAAAAGATAACAGCATATAAGTTACTATGATAGATTTAACTTTATAAAAATTCTAATAATCTTGATTTTTCGTTTCTGAATCTGTTATTCAATAAAATATATATGTAAAGAGATTAAAAGTATACTATACAAACTAAAATAAATTGGGGTGAAAAATATTGGATAAAAAAGTAGTATTAGCAATATTAATTGTAGCACTAATAGGAGTGGTAGCTGCAACATATAATATTAACGATGCTGGAAAATTATTTAATCCATTAGCTTCAGTTAATGATGGTTCAACAAATACAATAGATCTGTTATCATCTGGTGAAGAAGGAGTAGCTAATGATACAGTTGCAACTAGTGGAAATTCCCAGAATCCATCATCAAACAGTAGCAGTGCTCAGGCAGTATCAACTAGTAGTAATCCTAACAGTCAATCACAGCCAACAACGGTAAACACTAATAATCAAAACAATGCAAATAAGCCAGTGATAAACAATGCAAATAACAGCACACCAAATAATAAACTCATATCTAAAGCAAAAGCAAAACAAATAGCAGAAAATTCTCTACGTGGCGGTGACTATGATGGTGCAACAGCAGTATACCATTCAACAATAGGATCTGGTGATAATATATGCTATTTATATGTAATAGTATATCATGGTGAAACAGTAGGTGAATATGAGATAAATGCATATACTGGAGTAATCAGTGGAGGAGCATTTGCTAACGAAGTACAACCACCAGAAGAGACAAATAATAGTAGTGTATAATTTTTTACTATTATTATTATTATTATTTTTTTAAAAAATAATCTTCTTTTTTTACTATTTTATCTTTTTTATATAGACACTATAATTATAGCCCTATTAAAATGATGTAAATTTCATACTTAAACATAATCATGAATTATTATTAAAAGATAAGATATGACTTGAATCACCTGGCAAAATTCAGACAGACTTCTTTTATACTTTAAAATTAATAAGAGTAGGTTATAGAAATAGAAATAGATTTAAGTATTATGAAATGATTTTAAGTAATACTTTCGAAATGATATGCTTTAATATAAGTTAAAAAGACTTTTTGAAATAAAAAAGTATGCTTAAACTTAAAAATCAATTAATCAAAGACTAATTATTTTCTGTATAAATAATTAATAATTCATAATACTTTTTTTATATTATTCTTTTTTAATATGGTGTTATATTTTTTTTATTCTCTATATTTTTTGTATTTATTGAATTTTATTTTAGTTTATTTCTCTTTTTTGTTTATAGTGTTTTCTTTTTTTGATTCATGGCCTGTTCTCTGTTATTATCTTATTAATTATCTTTTTTAAGATATACTCTGATATTTCTATAATGATTAATCATAATAAATTATCAAAAAGTATAATAACAATAAAACTAAATATTGAAGTGTAGTAAAACACTATTTAAGAGGAAATAAAAAATGTCAAAAAATGCAATAATAACCGGTGGATCAAGAGGAATAGGAAAAGCAATGGCTCTCAAATTAGGAGAACTGGGCTATAATGTAGCAATCAACTACAGAAGTGATTCATCCAAAGAAAAAACAGAAGAGATAATAGAAGAAATCAAAACAAAATATGGAGTAGAAGGAATAGCAATACAAGCAGATGTAAGTAAATTCGAAGACTGTAAAAAACTAGTGGAAACAGTAGTAGATACATTTGGAGATAAAATAGATGCACTAGTTAACAATGCAGGAATAACAAACAACTGTAATTTCATAGATTTACAACCAGAAGATTATGAAAGAGTAATAAACACAAACCTCGTAAGTATGATGCACATGTGTCACTTAACATTACCATACATGGTAGATCGTGAAACAGCAATAGTATGTACAGCATCAGTAGGAGGTATGACAGGAGTAATAAATCAGGCTGATTACTGTGCAGCAAAAACAGGAGTAATAGGATTAGTACGGGCATTAGCACTAGAATTTGCAGGACGTAAAGTACGTGTAAATGCAATTGCACCTGGAATGATTATGACTGACATGCTTCGTGGAGTAAACCAGGATGAATTAAATGCACTTGCAGCAACAATACCTATAGGTCGTATAGGTGATGTTTCTGATATAGCAGGAGCACTGGAATATATTTTACAAGCACCTTACCTCACGGGTCAGGTAATCTCACCTAACGGTGGTTTTGTATTACAATAAAAATAGAGAATTATTCTTTCAACACCTCCCTTTTTTTTATTTATATTTATCACTAATTTTTAGATATTCCAATAAATATACCCTACAATAAAAGAAGGAATAAAAAAAAACAAAATACAAAATGAGCATAAGATAAAATTTTTTTATTTAGTTATATGTTTTAACTTGAAATTAATAATCTTTCTAAGATCCTCTAATCTAAGTTCTACTTGATAACCAATCTTTCCACCACTAAAATATATTGTTTCAAACTGCTTAGAACTATCATCTATAATAGTTGGATAAGTGTGTTTCATTCCTATTGGAGAACATCCACCATGAGTATACCCTGTTAATGATAATAATTCCTTTGATTTCACCATTTTTATCTTCTTTTCACCAACAGCCTCTGCTGCTAATTTTAAATCTAATTCTTTACTCACAGGTACTAAAAAAACGTAATTTTCATCAGTCTTACTTCTTGTTACTAGTGTTTTATATGCACTATTAGGGTTTTCATGCAGATAATTAATTACATCAACTCCACTTATTAATCCACTATCCTTATAATAATGACTTTTATATGGAATATTTCTCTGCTCTAATAACCTCATAACATTTGTCTTATCTTCATGGTGTTTCAATTATATCATCTTCTAATAGAATTTATATTATTATTAATATTTACCAATTAATCCTTTTTTAATATAATATTTAAAGAAGGTTATCTGGAAAATTTCCATAAAAATAGATTTAATAAAAAGAATACTACAGACTTATCTTTTTTAAAAAAAAGAAAAAACAGGAAAACATTACCATAATACTAGTTTGTGACAGCTTTAATAATAATTTAATGATTAAAAATAGGTGAATTATTTTAAAGATACATTAAAAGAAATATTAATAATAATCTTGATTAAATATGATAATTCAATATTTTACTTTTAATAACTTCAATATCACAGCAATGTTTCATATTCGGTTATTCATATATGGAAGATTCATGTATAATTATATTATCTAGTTTTAACAAAATATAACTATTAACTAATATATTTTTTCACATATTTTTTCTAAATTTTTCATGATTTATTATAAAATATACTAAAAAAGGGAGATTATTATTTTTTTATGTCAGCAGATAAACAAAAATGGTCAAGTAATCTAAATTTTCTGCTTGCAATGATTGGATCAGCTGTAGGATTAGGTAATATATGGCGTTATCCTTACGTAGCATATACTAATGGAGGAGGAGCATTCCTAGTTCCATACATAATTTCAATCATATGTATGGGTATTCCATTACTATTCTTTGAATATGGAAGTGGATACACATTCAAGGCAGGAATAAACAGAATAGTTCGAAAAATAAATAAGAAATATGAATACTTCGGATGGTTTATGTTAACATCAACATTTCTCATACTATCCTACTATTGTACAGTAGTAGCCTGGGATGCAATATACATACCTCTAAGCTTCTTTAAGGGTTGGGGAACAGATACAAATGCATTCTTTAACAATGTAGTGCTAGAAGCATCAAATCCGGGAGGAATATTCCACATAGCAGTCTATGTAATGATAGCAATGCTAATCATATGGTTTATAATGTGGTTTATATCACATCGTAACCTAAATGATGGAGTAGGACGATTTAATAAGATATTTATCCCATTACTGTTTGTAATGATGATAATTATAGTATTATTCGCAGTAACTCTACCGGGAGCAAGTATTGGTATAATGACACTGCTAACACCACAGCCAAGCACACTTACCAATGTAAACATATGGCTATCTGCATTTGGACAAATACTGTTCTCATTAAGTGTGGGAATGTGTATCAGTATAGCATATGCAAGCTACCTGCCGGAAGAGACAAACATACCAAAAAATGCTCTGATAGTAGCAATAAGTAATTGTTCATTTGAATTATTCACAGCAATAGGAGTATTCAGTATACTAGGATTTATGAGTACAACAAATAACATACCACTAGACCAACTAGTGACACAGGGAACAGGACTAGCATTCATAGTATTTCCACAAATCTTCAATGCAATGGGAATATTCGGATATATAATAGGACCATTATTCTTCTTATGTCTACTATTTGCAGGATTAACATCAAATATATCAGTAATAGAACCAATAGCACTAGCATTAAGTGAGAAATTTAACTTCAACAGGTCAAAAAGTGTAACAATAACATGTATACTAGGAATACTAATATCACTAATGTTTGGAACATCCATGGGATCAACACTACTGGGAATATTTGACACATTCGCCAACAACTTCGGAGTAGTTCTAAATGTAATCATTGAAATAATACTCATAGCCTGGATATATGGAATTGATGACATACTAGCTAATATTAACAAGAATGCAACATTCCTAAAACTAGGAAAAACATGGATAACACTAATAAAATACATACTGCCAGTAGTAGTATTTATAATATGGATAACAGGAATCATATCTAACATGTTAACATCAGATACACTAACAACAACAGTAGAACTAATACTATTCGGAGTACTATTCATATTACCACTAATAATAACAAAACTACCAGCAAAAACAGAGGATTACTAAAAAAAAGATGAAAACTCACCACCACACCTACTATTTTTTTTTAGATTAGAATTAAAAATTATAACTACTATATTTTACAAATAATTAGATAATAACTAGTCTAATTACTTATAATTAAATCTGGACTATTAACGATAATTTATAGTGGGAGGTGAATTAATGAGGGACAATTCAGTGTTAATAATATGTATCTGTATAATTATTTGTACTGTAATAATAGCAGCAACAGCAATTATTGTACTTGACAACCATGATGAAAATAATAATACAAACCAGAACACTACACAGGCAACAGTAACTAACAACAATAGTAGCTCAAATTCAGGAGGTAATTCTGCAAGTTCATCCAGTAGTTCAAGTACACAGTCAACTTCATCATCTGATATTGGTCCAGGATATCCTTCATCAGTAACATTTTATTCGGATGGTAATCCAAATACTGGTGAAACAGCCACATTAAACTTTGGAACTAATGCTGCTGGAAAAACAATCAAAGTAAGAATATTCTATTCTAGAGATGATCAATCACTAAATGATGGTTATGAATTCCAAACCGTAACTATTGGACAAGATGGTACAGTTAAAATAACTGATAACACACCTATGCCAAAATATCCTGATGTAGCGGAAATACAAATAGAACCAGGGGATGGTAACAGACTCTCATCATACTATGATCTTGGTACTTATTCTGGTTCACAGACATGTACTCCCAGATATGCTTAAAAATC
Organism: Candidatus Methanosphaera massiliense; assembly: GCF_028890305.1. Lineage (NCBI taxonomy): Archaea > Methanobacteriati > Methanobacteriota > Methanobacteria > Methanobacteriales > Methanobacteriaceae > Methanosphaera > Candidatus Methanosphaera massiliense. The sequence goes on along the minus strand of NZ_JARBXM010000002.1, from coordinate 636 downwards.
CTTTTTATTATCTTTTTTTTTTTTAATTCTAATTTTTCAGTAATTATTTTTATAAAATATCATTTCTAGTATTAATATTATTAAAAAAAAGAGGGGGTCATGTTGGTTTTTAATCATGGTAACATTGTGCCTGTTCGTCCCAATGGTCATTTGAGCCAATGTAATGTCCTCCATGAGCTGTTGTATATCTGTATCCGAAGTAATCTGCTTGTTCACGTGTAATTCCGGAGGAATCTACAGCTGGTCTATCCGAACTGCCACTGTTTGAGCTTTTATGTTGGGATGTTGTTTTTTTAGTGGTTGTTGTAGTACTGTTTGTTGTGTTGTCTGTTGTGTTATTTGCTGTTGTATTTATAGTAGTGTTGTTTGTTGTAGTATTGTTTGTCTGGTTTTCTATGTGATTTCCTGTAACGTAGATTAATGTTCCACATATTGCTACTACGCAGATGATAATAGTTATACAGATAATTATCAAATTTTTATTTTCCATAGTATTCAAGCTTTATTTTGATATTTGTTGGTTTTATTTTTTATTTTTTATTAATTTTATGGCTTTGTAGAAAACATATAATTTTATAATAAAAATCTTTATGAAAACATTATCAGATCTTTTAAAATTAAATTATAATAGAAAAT